>JAFAID010000296.1 GCA_019236925.1 Mycobacterium sp.
AGCACATCCACCGACGACAGCCGCCGGTCCGGGTCGGCGGTCATCGCCACCAACACCCGCCGCAACCGCTCGATCAACGCCTCGATACTGGCCACGTCGAACACGTCGGTGTCGAATTCGACGCGAAGGTCCAGTTGGTGGCCGGGCAGGGCCACCACCGCAAGCGGGTAGTGGTTGTGTTCGCGGTTGCTGAATCCGGTGACGGCCAACCCATCGACGCTCGGCAATGCAGCGGTGTCGAGCGGGTAGTTTTCGTACACGAAAAGGGTGTCGAACAGGCGTTCCTGACCCGTGATGCGGTGAATGTCGCGCAGCGCCAGGTGCTGATGCTCGAAGGTGTCGTTGTGGGCGCTTTGCAGTTGGTCGAGCAGATCGGTGGTGGTGGTTGTCGGCGTGATGCGCGCCCGCACAGGCACCGTGTTGATGAATAGGCCCACCATCGATTCCGCGCCGGCCACCTCGGGTGGCCTACCCGAGACCGTCGTGCCGAAGACGACATCGTGCTGGCCGGTCAGCCCGCACAGCAGCTGTGCCCAGGCGGCCTGCAGCACGGTGCTGACTGTGGTCCGACATGAGCGCGCCAACTCGCTCAGCGCTTTCGTCGTCTGCTCAGGTACCCGAAACGATGCCACGCCGCGCCGGCCCAGCCCCAACCGGTCTGGCGGGCCGACCAAGGTGGGGGTGTCAAAGCCGGCCAACACCTCGTGCCAGACCGCGCGGGCGGCTTCGTGGTCCCTACCGGCGAGCCAGGTAACAAAGCTGCGATACGACCCGGCCGCGGGCAGCCGCTGCCCGTAGTAGCTGGCGAATACTTCCCCTAGCAGGATCGGCAGCGACCAGCCGTCCATCACGATGTGGTGATTAGTTAGCACGAACCGGTGCTGATCTTCTGCGGTGCGGATCAAGGCCGCCCGAAAAGCCGGCGGGCGGGTGAGGTCGCAGACCGCGGCGCGTTCAGCGGCGCACACCTGCTGGATCTGCTCGTCGATGTCGACGCCGTCGGCGTCCAGTTCGACATACCGCCAGGGCAGCTCGGGATCGGCCGGGATGATCTGCACCGGCTCGTCGAACTGTTGGCTGAACCGGGCCGCCAGGTTGGGATGGCGGTTGACCACCGTGTGCACCGCGTCGCGCAGCCGCTGCTGATCAAGGGCACCGCTTAGGCTGATATCCAGCTGCACCGCATAGACATCGTCACTAACTTCCGCGGTGCTCGCGTGAAAGAGCAGCCCCTGCTGTAGGGGGGTCAGCGGCAGGACGTCAGCGATCCGCATGTTGCTGCTGCAGCTCGTCGATCTGCTGCTGGCTCAGACGGGCAGCGATGTCAGACGGAGTCAACCCGCCCCCACCGCGGCGCACATGCGCGCAGATCCCGGTCAGGGCCTCAAACCACAACCGGCTCAGCCGGCTCACCTGCGCGTGGTCCAGGGCCGACGGCGCCCAGGTCCAATTGGCCTGCAGGCGCGGGCCGGTGTCGGTGTCGACGGTGACAGCGTCGAGGTCCATGGTGTGCATCAGCGGCATGGATATAGCCGCAGCGGCGCCGTTGGTCAGCAAACCATCTTGGCCGAGCCGCCACAAATCCTCGGAGAGGTCGGCCGGGCCGGCAAGCCGGCCCAGGTAGTTAAAACCGACCGTCGGGTCGGACCCGGTCAGGTCGACGTCGCTGTTGAGATAGCGCAGCAGCCCGTAGGTTACGGGGCCGGGCAGGGCGCGAAGCTGTTCTTTAGCGTCTTTGATCACCGCACCCAGTGCTGCCTCGCCGGCGGCCACCTGCGCCCAGGACAGCACACCCAGCGTCAACGACACCGGATATTTGGTGGTGAACCATCCCACGGTGCGTGACAGGTCGACATCGGGACCCAGCTCCTCGTGGCGGCCATGGCCTTCGACGTCGATGCCGATCGGCGTGGGGCCGGTGCCCGCGAACTCCGCGCACGCCAGGGCGAACGCGATCAACAGGATGTCGTGGATGCCGGCGTGAAACGCCGCCGGCACGTCGCCGAGCAGCATGCCGGTTGTGTCGGCATCCAGCTGTGCCGATAGATGCCCGGCAGTGGCGTACGTGTCCGCCGGCTGCACCGCCGGCAATGCCGGGGGAGTCGCCGCGACGTGCTTCCAAGCGTTCGCGTGGGGAACCACCTCCGAGGTGCGAGCGTGCTCGGCCAACAGTGACGCCCACCGGGCAAACGACGTCCCTCCCGCCGGCAACGCCACCGGGTGGCCGGAGCGGTGCTGGGCCCAGGCGATGTTGAGGTCTTCCAACAGGATTCGCCACGACACCCCATCAACGGCCAAATGATGAACGATCACCACCAGCTGGCCGGTGGAGGCCACCCACAGCGCGCTGAGCATCACCCCGGCGGCCGGGTTCAATCGCGACCGCGCCTCTATCACTGCCGCATCGGACAACACGTCCACTGATCGCAGGCACCCGCGCGCATCTACCGAACCGGCCTCGCGTACCTGTAACGACCAGCCCCAGACGTCGTCGTCGACACGCAGCCGCAGCATGCCATGCCGATCCAGCAAGGCCTGCAATAGCACGACCACATCGGACTCGGTCACCCCCGAGGGAGCCTGCACCAGCACCGTCTGGTTGAACTGCTCAACCGGGCCCTCCACGCCCTGCAGCCAACACATGATCGGGGTGGCCACCACCGGACCGATACCCTCATCGACCGGGCTGGCTTCGCCGTCGACCACTCCGGCTACCCGGGCCAGCCCTGCCACGGTCTGCTCGACGAAAATGTCGCGCACCCGACACACCACCCCGGCGGCACGCGCCCGCGCCACCACCTGCATCGACAAAATGCTGTCTCCGCCGAGTTCGAAGAAGGAGTCGTTGATTCCGACTAGGTCGAGTCCGAGGACTTGGGCGTAGATGCCGGCCAGGATTTCTTCAACGGCGTCGGTGGGGGCGCGGTAGCGGTCGACGTCTTGGTATTCGGGTGCCGGCAGGGCGCGTTTGTCGAGTTTGCCGTTGACCGTTAACGGCAGCGCGTGCAGTGTCACCACCGCGGCGGGCACCATGTATTCAGGCAGCCGCTGGGCCAGCGCGGTGCGCAGCTGGGCGGGGTCTGCGGTACCGGTGACATAGCCCACCAGGCGCTTGTCGCCGGGGCGGTCCTCGCGGGCGATCACCACCGCCTCTTTGACCCCGTCGAGTCCGGCCAGTGCGGCGCACACCTCGCCGAGCTCGATGCGATACCCGCGGATCTTGACTTGGTCATCGGCGCGGCCGACATAGCGCAGCTGCCCGTCAGCGCCCCACCACACCAGATCCCCGGTGCGATACATCCGGGTTCCGGGCGCCCCGAACGGGCAGGCCACAAACCGCGACGCGGTCAAACCCGCCCGCCGCCAATACCCACACCCAACGCCGGTGCCGGCCACATACAACTCCCCGACCACCCCGGCGGACACCGGCCGCAACCAGCCATCGAGCACGAAAAAGCCCAGATGGGCCAACGGCACCCCGATCGGGCTAACCGTGCTGTGGGCGTCGGCGTCGACGATCTGCCGAAACGAGGCATGCACCGTGGTCTCGGTGGTGCCATACAAGTTGAGCAGCCGCGGTGATCGCGGGTGGTTGTCCCGCCAGGTCGAAAGACGCTGGGGTTCCAGCGCTTCACCGGCGAACACCACCGCCTCCAGCGCGAGCTGCGGTCGCGGCTCGGGTCGCAGCGCATCGGCGGTCTGCAGCGCATAAAACGCCGACGGGGTCTGGCTTAACACATTGACCTGTTCGGCAACCAGCAAGGCGTGGAAGTCTTCCGGTGAGCGCGCCACCGACTCGGGCACCACCACCAGGCGCCCACCGCCCAACAGCGCCCCGAAGATCTCGCACACCGAGACGTCGAAGGCCAACGAATGCCACTGCGACCACACCTGTCCCGGTGCCAGCTCGACATCGAGGGAATCCAGCAACTGCGTCACGTTGTGATGGGTGATGGCCACCCCCTTGGGCACACCGGTCGTGCCCGAGGTGTAGATGAGGTAGGCGATATCCTGCGGGCTCGGCGCCGGTAGTGCGGTGGCGGGTTGGCTGTCGATGGCGGGGTCGTTGATATCGATGACCAACAGGTCGCACCCGTCGAGCCGGGGGCGCAACTCGGTGGTGGTGATCGCAGCGACCGGCGCGGCATCATCGAGCATGAACTGCACCCGGGCCGCCGGCACCGCCGGGTCGATCGGCACATACGCCGCCCCGGTTTTGAGCACCGCCAAAATCGCGGTGATCGCCGCAGCCGAGCGGGACAACAAGAGCGCCACCCGCTGCCCCGGGCCCACCCCCTGGCCGGCCAACAGGCGCGCCAACCGGTTAGCCGCCTCCTCGAGTTCCCGATACGTCATCGAGCGGCCCTCGAAGGTCACCGCCACCGCCTCCGGCACACGCGCCACCTGCGCGCCAAACAATCCCGGAATCGACCCCGACATCGCTGCGGGCCGGGTCAACACCGCCCGATTACCCCACCCATCCAACCCGGCACGCTCACCGCCATCCAACAAATCCACCGACGAGAGCCGCCGTGCCGGATGAGCGGTCATCGCCACCAACACCCGCTGCAACCGCGCCGCTAAATCGGAGACGGAAAAATTCGAAAATGGCTGCCCAGCGCCCAACGTGCTGAGAAAAAGCTCGTCACCGGCGCCAGAGAAGATCAACCCAAAGCCGCCCACGAGGCCGGAATTAGTCATTGACGCCGCTGCCGCGACACCACCGAAGTCCAGAGTAAATGCAGTCGGGAAGAAATCAACGCTCACCCTATCGGCTGGCTTTCCTGGACCGTGGGGGTGGGCTTTGCGCTCAAGGGCTTGCACCGGAAACCTCTGATGTTGCAGCGCTTCCCGTATTCGTGTGTCAACATGCTCACAAAAACCGGCAACCGTAGAGCGCGGCGAAACCCTCAATACCAGCGGCACGACCCCGGCAAGCATACCGGGAAGCGTCTTTGACTCCGGACGTACTCGCCTGCTGACCGGGAAGTCGAGCACCACCTCTGAGCTCTCGGCGCACCACCCACGCACCAAAAGTGCGCACGCCGCGGTGATGACCGATGATCGAGGCACGTTCGACACGTGGGATAACTCTTCAACTCGGCGAAGCACCACCGGGTCCAATCGAACCGGCGCAGAAGGCCAATACGGATCGCGCTCGCTCGCGGCTTGGGGCAACCGATAATGCGGTCCGCTTTCCGCTGGAAGGTTTTCAGTCCAATAGGCCTGATCTTCCAGATAATCGTTGGACGCTTCGTACTCCAACTCGCCGTCAACCAAGTCCTGCAACGAGCCGAAGAAGGCAGGAGGGATGGGTTCCCCAGAAACAATTGCAGAGTAAACCGATGCAATCCGATGGCAAACCAGCCCAATGCCGGCTGCGTCTACGACTATGTGGTGGTAGCACGCGTACAAGTAGAATTGATCGAGCCGCGTCTGGAATAATGCAAATTTGAACAGCGGGCCGGTCAACGGCATTGGCGTGCGTTGAATCGATAGTGCTATCTGCTGGGCTTCTTGCACGGGATGGCGCGAGCAGCTCAGGTCGTAGAAGGCCAGCTCGACATCCGGGTAATCGATCGCCCTTTGGAAAACCTGGCCGTCCACCTCAAAGCAGGCGGCCCTGACTGGTTCGGCCTCTCGCATCACTCGGCGCATCGCCCATTCAAGGGCGTCGCGGTCTACCGTGCCCTCGACTCTCGCCAAAAAGCCGGCCTGCCACTCGGTACCGGAGTTACCCGTTTCCTGTGCAAGCCATATGTCCAGCTGTCCCCTCGTCAGCGGAAGTGCCAGAACATCAAGTTCCATCGGACTCCCCGACCCCAGACGGTTTACTTATCAGAAGCCTGGCTCTTTGCCAGCCTCTCGCGCAGACTCTTCGGTCGTATATCGGTCCAGTTCTGTTCGATGTAGTCCAGACATGCGGCGCGGTCCGCTTCGCCGTAAACCACCCGCCAGCCGGCAGGTACATCGGCGAACGACGGCCACAGGCTGTGTTGCTCCTCGTCGTTGATCAAGACGTAGAAGCTGCCATTGTCGTCGTCGAACGGATTAATGCTCACCGCGTCTCCAGACCCTTGTTCGACGTGAGTGGAACAAGTTCTAAACCATACTGGAGGCAAACAGGTCGATCCAGTGTTTCAGAAAAATGCTCCGGGTCTTCGGATGTGACCCATCGCACAACTTGTGACTTCCGGTTCTATGACCTGCAGCAATCATTGGCTTCGCGGCGTTTCGCTACGGCCCGGCGCGGCCCTCCCGAGGACGATGGAGTTTTCGGTGGTCGTTAGTGCCGCGAGTTGACAAGGGCTCGTGCGCTGTCGCCGATCAGCCAGCACGCCGCAGGCGGGCGAAGTTTTCCAGAAGATCGGCGGCGGTCGCAACGCTTTCAGTGGATTTGGTCATCCGGGTGGCGATCTCGCGGGCCCGGGTGGCGTATTGCGGGGCCAAGATAGTGCGCAGGTCGGTGATCAGCGATTTCTCGGTGGTGGTGGAAAAGCGCCGGGCGGTGCCCACCTTGAGCCGTTTGACCGCAGCTCCATACAGCGTCTGATCGAGGTCTGTTGAAAGGATCAACATGGGGACTCTGGCGCGCAAGCCCGCGGCCGTGGTGCCCCCGCCACCGTGGTGGACGACGGCGCGGCAGGCCGGAAAGACGGCCGCGAAGTTCACCGCGCGCACCACCTTGACGTGCTCGAAATGGGCGACGCGGCCGAAGTCAGTCCCGGCGGAGCACACCAGCGCCCGCTCGCCTAACCGCGCGCAAGCCCCCGCGATCATGGCGAGCATGTCGGCGGCCGAGTCGACCGATATGCTGCCAAACCCGAAGTAAATCGGCGGTGTGCCCGCGGCAATCCACGACAACACCTCCTCATCGGCATCGGTTGACAACTCCAACGTCAGCGCGCCGACAAAGGGCCGTTGGCCATCCCATTTCGCCCATTCGGCGGCCAGCCCGGGAAAGCACACCTCGTCGTAGGCCTGGATTTCCAGTGATCCGCGGTCGGTGATCCGTCGCGCCGCGGGGCCGGTGGCCGGCGGTAGGCCCAGTTCACGGCGCTGCGCATCCTCGACCTTCTTGGTCCCGCGCCAACCCAGCCACCAGAACGCCTTCACTGCGGAGCGGGCCAACGGCGCCGGCAGGAACGACAGGAGCTGGCTGTTGGCCCGCAGCGGAAAGTAATGCAGCACGGCCAATGGAATGCCGTAATACTCAGCGACGTTGGCAGCGGCGTCCTCGAAATTCACGGCAGTGCATAGCAGGTCGGCCCCATCGGCCAGGGACGTCAGCCTCCCGCACATCTCCTGCCAACCCTGGATGATTGGCTCACCGACTTTGCGCCGCGACTTGATCAGTTCCTGGATCCTCCAGGGGTTGCGGAACAAACACATCCAGAACTCGCGGTGCGCATCCAGAATGGCCTGCGTATCCGGTCCGTAGGGGACCGCCGGAAGCCCAGCCGCCTCGGCGAAGCCAACTAGGTTGGGAGGGACGGCCATGCGCACGTCATGCCCGCGGCGCAGCAACTCACGGCCAGCGGCGACGCAGGGCTCGACATCGCCGCGACTTCCCCAGCATGCCAGCACAAATCTCATCGCGGATCCGGCCTTTCACTTCCCGTGCGCGTTCTGCGAAATGAAAGCGGCAGCCCCGCGTCCTCGGCTCAGCCGCCCCGCAGCATAACGCGATGCCCGCGCTGTCGGCCCGGGAATCCGGAAGTTTCGGCCATGCCACTGGACGGCTGCGTCTGGTGCTACCACCCTGCGGTGCGCCGGGTCGACGGCGATCTTTTCGTCGGCACTAATGCATCGAAACGCACATCCATGCGAAACACGATCTCGAGATAGACGGCTTCTCCCGCCCGTCGCGCCTGCTCCACGGGCTTGATCCGGTTTGCGCGACGATCGTCAGGCGTCACGGCGCCGCTGGATCGCGCGTGCGCATGGATCGACGGGCTAACCTTTCCGCGCAAGCGTCAAGGATCGTTGTTTACTGCCCCAAGGTCACGATTGCTTTTGGTATTCTTCCCGTGTTCAATAGCTTTGCCCTTACGTCAGAGACCCTGAGAACTGTCGTGTGTGCGAAGCCACCCAACGTCAACGTGACAGACGACGGGAGTCATGCCATGAGTAATAGGTCTCGCCACCGCCGCACCGCTGACCAGCGCCGTCGCCGATGGCGTGTTACCGGCACCGGGGTGGCCATCGCCGTCGGTGGCGCCATGGCAGCTGCGTTTGCCTCGACGGGCACCGCTTCCGCTGACGACCTTCTCGGATCGGCCGCCAGCGCTGACGCCGTCACGAGTCTGACGCAGGCGATCGACCCGAACGCGGTTGCCGCAGCCAGCGCTTCTGCTGACTTGATTTCCGGTGGCGCCACGGCAGCTGCCCTTCCCGCGCAGACCCTCGACGCCTTCGAGCAACTGATCCTGACGCTCGACCCGAACGCGTTTACCAGCACCGGCGCTCCTAATGACGCCATTGGAACTATCGCTAGCCAAATTGACACGGATCTGGCAGATCTGCCAAATCCAAGTGTTGGTCCTGCTTATTTAACCGAGCTGGACACGATCGCTACTCAAGTCACCTGCGCGATGAATCCGACTTGCGAGCCGACCCTTTTGATAACACCACCGACCACCGGCGATGACGGCTTCACGCTTCTGGAGCAGTTCGTGGCGCAGACTTACGTCCCGGAGATCGCCCCCATAGAACTCGCACCCCTCCTCGATTCCGACCTTGCAACTATCGCTAGCCAACTTGACGCGTATTTCGCAGATACTGTTTATGGTCCCGAGCTCTACACGATCGCTGAGCAAATCATCAGCGCGTTGACTACGGCGGGCTGATCCTGCCGCATGGGTGCTGTGATCGACGCGCTCTCAGGATTCCGTTTGGCGATGCGGCCCGGTCCAAGGCTCATCGGCTGTCGTATGGCTCATCCCATGCGGGTCTTCTGGGGTAAACGGGTTGGGCCGCGCCGACCCGATGGTGCGACAGATCCATGGGCGCATGCCGGTCACCCATTTCCTCAGAGAAACCGGAGGGGCTCTCCGACTTCGCGCTGCGACTTGATCAGTTCCTGCATCCTCCAGGGGTAGCCAGAACAAGCACATCCAGAACTTGCGGTGCGCGTTCAGAATGGCCTCCGTATCCGGCCCCGCGTCCCGGCTCAGCCGCCCAGCAGCATAACGCGATGCTCGCGCTATCGACCGGAAATCCAGAAGTTTTGGCCAAGGCACCGGACGGCAGCATCTGCTGCTAGCATGCTGCGGTGCGATGGCGACGACAAGAACATGCTGAGCGGAGGCCGGGACGCGCACACCTGGCACTGAGCCGCGGAAAGGCCGCGCACGGAGCCAACTATGTGGACAGGAACGCGGTCCTACGAATTGCCGCAAACCTGTTTGAGTCCCGGCCGACGCGATCGAGTCTCGCAGCCCTGTTTGAGTCCCGGCTGACGCCATCGAGTCTCGGAAGAAAACTTGCGACGGGTGCCCTGGCTCAGTATTTTTACCAGCCGACGGGCTCGGAGGGCGAAGAATATCACAAGTGGTACTTCAACAGTTTCGTGTGGAAGAAGACTACCTGGATGGGGGTCGAGTGCTTTAAGTCGGTCGCTGACATGTGGAATTACCAGGAGATCCTGTTTGAGTTGAAGCCCTCTTTGGTAATCGAGTTCGGCTCGGCTCGCGGCGGCTCGGCCTTATTTTTCGCCAACATCATGAGGCAGATCGGCGAACCATTCAAGGTGCTTTCCGTGGACGTACACCACGGACCTCTTGAGCCGGCAGCGCGGTGCGATTCCGACATTTTGTTCGTCGAATCGCGATCCACGGTCCCGGCTATTGCTGAGCACATCCGACGCCTCAAAAGTGAGTTCCCCGGCAAGATCTTCGCCATCCTGGACAGCGGCCACTCAATGAATCACGTGCTGGCCGAGATGACACTATTGCGGCCTTTGCTCTCCGCCGGCGACTACCTCATAGTGGAAGACTCCATGCTCAACGGACACCCCGTCCGTCCTGGATGGGGACCGGGCCCGCATGAAGCCATCGAGTCATACGAGCATGAATTCCCAAACGATTACACGCATGACGTGGCTCGGGAGAACAAATTCGGCTGGACATTTGCGCCCAACGGATACCTGATCCGTACCTAGCGAAGCTAGCGCGAAACTCGCCAAGGCCGCACTTCGCCCGGCTACCTTTACTTCGGGGGAGATTCGGCGCTCTCACGCGAGAAATTCGCCGAGATACGCGGGCGGCTTCAGGTTAAGCAAGCGCTCGCGGTCGGCGGCGAGATCCGCGTAATTGAGCGCCTCGATCTGGGCAGCCGAGTAGGACAATCGCGATTCCGGAAATCCTTTTCGTACGACCCCGACGCCCAAGTCGCACTTCAGCACTGCGACTCGCAGGTCGTGCCGGGTACTACGCAGATAAACGATCGCCTTCCAGACATCGCCGCTCCACACACCGAATCTTATTGGCCCTGCCTGCTGCGCAAGAAAGTCGGTGTACGAGGCCGCGGGGCGGCCGATCACGGCGAGCGCGGGGTTGCAGTCGTGCAGGACGATGACGCCGTCGTCCCGCAGGTAGCGCAGGGTGTTCTCGACGTCGCGCACCACCTGCCCATAGGTGTGGAGCCCGTCGATTAGCGCGACGTCGATGGGGTGCTGCTCGAGGAAGGCCGTCTCGGTGGCGAAGAAGGCGTCGCTGGTCATCTCGAAGTAGTGGGTGGTGCGTGCCTTCGCGTCGGCGAGCCTGCGGGAGCGCGCCGAGAGCTTGAACGCCGGGTCGACGGCGATCTTCTCATCGGCGCTAATACGCCGGAACGCCAATCCACGCGAAACGCCGATCTCCAGATAGACGGGCTTCACCCGCCCGTCTAGCGCCCGCTGCACGGCCTTGATCCGGTTCGCACCTGGCAGAGCGTCCGCCAACGTCGTCAGCCCTTGGTTGATGTTCACGCGACGATCCTCCCCGATAAGTTGTCATCTGTGCGATCCACGGCCGGTGATAATACAACAGCCACGACCCGAGGTCTTTAGCGTGAATGACGCGAACAGATGTCTGCTGGCAAGGCGCCGAATTCGACGAGCGTCGAGCCGGCAGGACGGTCATCGGTTCCATGCGGCGATAGCAGTGACTCTCGGGATGCCAGACCGGTCTCACGATCGCGGTGTTCCCTGTCCGATCAGGCTCTGGATGGCGCCATTGAACCTTCAACTCGAAGAAGTAGCTAGTAGTTCGCGTGCGCGGTCGTGTGGCATCCATCTCTGCTGGTGTGGCGCGACAACACGCTGATGATCACGACGGCGGGGACGGGACGCCCGCTACGGACCATCGACGACATCGAGTACTACCGCACCGTGCGGATCCGCGCGGGACACCAAACCCTCATTGCCGCCGACCCCCCTTCCCGACGACCTCCACCAAGCTCTCGCCAAGTTCAACCCGCCGGGAAGTGCGCTCTAATTTGGCCGAAGTCCGGTTGTGGAAGCTGCAACAAGTTTATTCCGTTGGG
>JAFAID010000491.1 GCA_019236925.1 Mycobacterium sp.
CTGCAGCGAGGACATTGCCGCTGTTGAGCCCGGAGGTTGGCTTTGTGTCGGCAGGTCATGCACAACGGCGCATCCGGGCTGCGGACCTTGTGACCGCAGTCGGCGCATCGCCGCGAGCAGGTCACGCAGCGGCCAGTCGCGGCCACCAGGACCCGGCCCAGACCACAGTTGGGGCAGTGCTGTTTGGCGGCCGTCTGGCGCGCTCGGGCGGCGCAGCGACAGCACAGGTCGCGGCCGATGATGCCCACCGCGGCACCGCACTCGGCGCAGTCACGTTGACGCTTACCCATCGAGCGGGACCCCTTCGCGAGCCGATCGGTTACATCGGTGGCATTGAGCGGCCGCGGGCGTTGACTGTCTGCGGTTCCGCGCCCTGCAGTCGCGGCGGCGCCGCCGGCTGTTCCACCGGGGTCGTGTCGAACTCGAACAGATCGTTCGGAGTGCAGTCCAGGGCGGTGCACAACGCGATAAGCGTCGACAGCTTGACCTGGCTGGGCTCCTTGGTCAGCAGCGCCGACACCGAAGCGGCCGACATCTCCAGGCCCGCCTTCTCGGCCAGCAGCTGCCGCAACCCGGTTCCGGTCCACACCTCACGCTGCGCCGCCGCCATGCGCAGCCGCCACCGGATTCTCATGTCGTCCTGTCCTCTCCACTCAGCTCCGCCAACGTCGACGTGACCGCGCGACGATAAGCGTCCTCGATGAAGGTGGTCGACGGACGGACATACCGCATCGTCGAACTCACCGTCCAATGACCCAGAAGTTGTTGAATGGCAACAAGATCCACGCCGCGCTCGTAGTTGTGCGTCGCGCAGGCCCGACGCAGCGCATGCGGGCTGAATCGGTCGGTGACGGGCCGCCCTTCCAGTTGCATCAGATACCGCAGTCGATTGCGGATCGTGCCTTGATGCAGCGGGCCGCCGGATTCGTCGGCGAATAGCACCGACGACTCTGGAAACTTGGGCCGCACGTCGGTGAGGAACCACCGCAGCACCAAGTCCAGGCTGTCGAGCATCGGCACCCACCGGGGCCGAGGGCCAGAAGTGTGAGCTCCCTTGCCGAACCGCACATGGACCTTGCCGAATGGGCCTCGACCGAAGTGCAGGTCCGGAATTTCCAGCAGCGACGCCTCCTCCGACCGCAGCCCGGCGTGATAGAGCGTCCGAAACAGCACGTAGTCCCGCGCCGCTGGACCATACTTGCGAGCCGTCGCGATTCGAGCCTTGAGGAACTCGAAGAACTCGTCGACCCGCTCCGGAGTCGGCGGCGGCAGCAACGCGGGCGAATCGTCGCCCACATGTCGGGAGGCGTTGAACTCGTCAACCGGACACACCAGCCGCACACCGAACGCCGCCTCTACCTCGGCGGCCTTGCGGACCTGCAGGAACCGATGGAAGCCCTTGAAGATCTGCACGTACTCCCGCCGCGTCGATGAGGCTCGGCCCGCCACGGCCAGATCGCCGACCACCCGGTCGATGTCCTCTGCGGTCACCTCCCAGGCCGGGCGTCCCAACGCGGTCAAGGTCCGTTCCAGCAGGCCGATGTCGTTGTCGATGGTCGCCGGGCTGAAGCCGCGTGCCCGCCAGGACGCGACGAACGCGTCAACACAATCACGCTGAAAGACAAGGGGATCCGATGAGATCGGCGCGACACGCACAGCACCGCCGGGGATCAGTCGCAGCCCGCTCACCTCAGGCACACCTTCTTCCCACCTCAACGATTAAGGCAATGCCTAACTTAGACCACCGGCGCCTGAAAGATCGGCAAGACACGCGTGAGGTGAAAAGACCAGGTAGCAGTGACGATCGGAGAACCAGAACATGTGCGAGCCCCAGATGGCTGGGGCGAGCGCCTCGGCGACCCGATGCTGGCCGCCGCGGTTTTAGATCGAGTACTACACACCGGGATTGTGGTTTCCATCGACGGGCCGTCGTACCGGATGCGGGCTCACCAGAAACGCAGCGATGCGCTGCGCCGCGCCCTACACCCGGAGGCCAAACCATGACCACCGCCAACTGCCTGGGCTGTGGCACCACTATCACCGTCACCACCCGAAACCCCAACCGCCGCTATTGCTCGCCTCGCTGCCGAAAAGCCGCCTGGCAAGCACACCGCCGCGCCAATCACCGCGTCGGCGACGACGTCGCGAACGGCGTCACCCACGACGTCGACGACGTTGTCGACGTCGTCCACCCCCGTAACGGCCTGCCTCACGCCGTTCCAGCGGCTAACGGCGTCGCACGATGCCCGCACTGTCGCCAGGAACTCGCCGTCATCGCCGTCGTCATCCCCGCCGACGCCGCCCACGTCCAACCCCGGGAGGTGATCACATAGCGCTACCCTGAACACGGGCGCCAGGGTGGTCACTTTCAGTGAGCAACACTGGTCATTTTCGATGAGCGTCAGCACGGCAAAAACATCGCCAAGGTCGCCGCGGCTCGCAAACTGCTCACGCTGGTCTACTACGGACTGCGCGACGGCCACATCCGCGCGCTCGACCGGGCCAGGGCGGCGTGAGCACTCCGGACACAACCCGCGCGCGGCCGCCATGTGTCATGACCCCTTCGGCGTGGTCGCCCCCTTGATTGACCCCGCGGG
>JAFAID010000666.1 GCA_019236925.1 Mycobacterium sp.
GCGCAGCGCCGAGATGCTGCCCGAACCGGTCGATTCCGCGATCTGCAGCCCCGTGCGGGCGGGAATGGCGACGACACGATGGTCGTGCCTCGCTGCGGATGCTGCCGGTTTGGGGTCGACGGCGCCCGCATCGCGGAGGGTGGCGAGCACGTCGGGTGCGGTGTCGGAGGCCGAGAAGGTGGTCACGCCGTCGGCTGTGGAAAATCGGCGATAGTCAACGTGGTAGTACTCCAAATGCGATGCGACGCTGATCCGCATCGACTGCCGGTAGGGCATCGGCACCTTGATGTAGACACCTCCCGGCGACTGCGTGGCATTGGCTACCAGCGGCCAGACGAATGGCGCGCCGAGCCCGCCGTCGACCAGCGACTGCAACGGCGTGTCGATCACCGGGTGTCCGTCCAGGTCGATGCGGATGTTTCCGAGCGCGGTCACATTGCCGCCGTCACGAGTGAACCAGATCGAATCAATCTCGCCGGCACCGCGATCTTCCGCGACGACGCAGCCGGCACCACCAGACGCGAGACACCCGCCGCTGCCGTTTTTATTGCCGGTCGAGATGTCGTAGTTGCCGCCGCTTCGATCGAAGCTCGACAGCTGAAGGGCCTGCGTATCGGCGTTCAGGTACGGCAGCCGATCCAGATGCCGGTAGGTGTCCCAGCCGACCGTCTTTTCGGCGACTGCCCTGGCAACCGGCTCGGCCGGCGCTGCCGCCGCGGAACCAACACCAGCGATTGGCAGCAGCAGGAGCGCGAACAGCGTCGACAACACCCGAACGGCGACCGGCATCGGGGCGACCGACCTGCTAAGCACACTCCAGTCCATCACCGGAGTCCCCTGTTGCGCGAACGAAACGGAAATTATGTCGTGTGCGCGTTCGATTTGAACGCTCACCCCGACACGCCGACTCGGCAACGGCTGCGCAGCTAGCGAGGCTGTCAGAATTGCTGACGGCGCGAAAAAGCCGCCGCCAGGACAGTTTTGAGGTGTTTGCGTGCAGGAAAACTACTCGTAACCAGTTGGAGGAGCTGACTCGGCATGTGGTACTCGCACACCAATACCGGTTTGATGGCCTACCTCAGAGTGGTCGCCTCGCGTAGTGCCAGTACGACCATCGTTTTGTGGATCCAGCGGCTGATGTTAGCGACGATGCAAGCTGAGTTGGTGTCGTGGCGAAACATGCCGGGTTACAAGGACACTCGCCGGTTCCGTCGTCGTTAACGGCCAACGACAGCGGGATGACCGCTTCACCTGAACCGCCGGTAGGTCAGGAATCAAATGTTGTCGTCCCGTAACCGCTGGGGCTTTCCCCGATGTAGACCGGTTCCTGCTCAAAGGGCGTATACCCGGTATTCATCGCATCCCCGGTCGTAATGTATGGCCCGTCCGTCCCGTTCGTTGTGAACGAGTACAGCAGTGTCTCACCGTTGCTGGTGTAGACCGAAATGGTTATTCCCGCCGGCAGCATTCCGGACGTCTGACCCGTGTCGAGCACTGATGACGGGATGAATCCGGTCAAACCACCGGAATCGATCGCGACAGGAAGTCGTTCGAGCGGTCCGTCACCGATCCTTACTTCCAGGGTGCTAGTCGGCGCTCCGGCGACCGAGATGTCGCTGGTTAATGGGTTGGGACCAAACTCCAGCGTGCCCTGGGATTCGTTGATGAGCGCACCCTGATCAAGAGTGCCCGGCAACGCCGCGATCACCGTGCTGGTGCCCGGGAACCCGTTATCCGGCCCGATACCCAAAACGCCAACTGCGCCGGTGGAGGCAAAGTAGCTTTCGAAGGCTGACGTCGACTGGTTAGTGACAAGGTCAACGGCGGTCGGCGCGGTGACAATGCCATTTCCGAAACTCACTGTCGTGTCATACGTATCGTAGGAATACGACAGCCCGCCGCTGTAGCCCGCGGAACCCGAATAGACTTCGCTGCCAAGGTCTTGTGTTGGGACGTATTGGGGTTCGATGACAAGACCAGTGGATCCGGTGTCAACGATCACCGGCTCCATCGGTCCGCCGTTTACCGAGATGTATGCCAGCGGTTGATCACCATCATTCATCGTCAACTGGACGGTTACGTTCGCCAGGGTGGGCGTGCCGTCGGCGCGGCCGGGGGTACCACCGGTGCCGCCGGCTCCGTTGATGCCGGGCGTGCCGACCGGGCCGCCGCTGCCGCCGATCCCACCATTGCCACCGTCGCCGCCATCGGCGGCGGTGCCGTTAACGCCTGCGGCACCGGCATTGCCGCCGTCCCCGCCGGTGCCGCCGGCACCGCCGTAAGCGACGGAGCCAACGTATGCGGCGCTGCCGCCATCACCGGCGTTGCCGCCATCGCCCCCTGGGCCGGCATCGCCACCGGCGCCGTCGGTGCCGAGGCCGCCAATGCCGCCGGCGCCAGCGGCGCCGCCGTTCCCGCCGTTGCCGCCGTTCCCGCCGCTCATGCCTTGGATGTAGCCGCCGGTGCCGCCACCGCCATCCCCGCCGGCACCGCCCTGGCCGCCGTTGCCGCCGGTGCCGCTGCTGAAGCCGATAGCACCGTTCCCGCCGTTCCCGCCCGAACCCGCGGCACCGCCGTCCCCGCCGGCCCCGCCCGTGCCGACGACCGTTGGCCCGTCGATACCAGGCCCGTCGTAGTAGCCATTGCCGGGCGCACCGCCCGCGCCGGCCGCCCCGCCGTCCCCGCCGTTGGCGCCGTCGCCGCCGATGCTGTCGACGCCGTTGCCGCCAGCGCCCCCGCTACCGCCGGCGCCGCCATTACCGCCGGCACCGCCGCTGCCGTTGAAGCCGTAATAGCCTGCGTTGCCGTTATGTTGGGCCGCCGCGCCACCTTCGCCGCCCTGGCCGCCGGCGCCGCCGTCGCCGCCGGCAAAGCCGGGGTTGTCGCCTGCCGCGCCGTTGGCGCCATCGCCGCCGGCGCCGCCAACGCCACCGGCGCCTCCGTTGCCGCCGCTGCCAAAGGAGACGCCGTACTGCAAGTTGTTCTCGCCTTGGCCGGGCCCGCTGCCGCTGCCACCGTTACCGCCCGAGCCGGCGGCGCCGCCGTTGCCACCGACGCCGCTAATGCCCGTGCCGCCGTTACCGCCTTGGCCACCGGCGCCGCCGTCCCGCCGTCACCGCCGCTGCCGCCGGGGTCCGTGCCATAGCCAGCGCCCCCTTCCCCGCCGGCGCCACCCGTGCCGCCGTTGCCGCCGACGGCGCCGTCACCGCCATTACCGGAGAGCGACCCGCCGTTACCGCCGTTGCCGCCCGCTCCGCCCGCTTCGCCGGTCACGCCGTCGCCGCCGGTGCCGGGAGAGCTGGTGGCCGTGCCGGCCGCGCCGGTGCCACCGGCCGTGCCGGCGGCGCCATTGCCGCCGGCCCCGCCGTCGCCACCGTTCCCGATCAGGTCGGCATTCCCGCCGTCGCCGCCGGCCCCCCCATCGGCAGCGGACCCGCCGTCACCGCCGTTGCCGATCATCCCGCCGGCCCCGCCGTTACCGCCCTGGCCGGCGGCATCGGTGGCGCCGTTGCCGCCGTTGCCGAACCACAACCCGCCGGCCTCGCCATTGGCCGCTGCCAACGTTGAGTCCGGTGTTCCGTTAGCGCCGTTGCCGATCAGGATTCCGCTGCCACCGATGTCGTGCCACAGCGTATTGAGCTGAGCATCGTAGGCTGCCCCGGATTGGCTACTGATCCACTCCTGTGCCAGCGTCTGAAGCATCGTGTCCAATGAACTAGCAGCAGAGGCCGCTAGCGCCGAATCCGCAGCACCTGCCCCAACACCGCTACTAGCGGCTAGATCGGCGGCAGGTAACCCCAGGCTGCCCACGTCCGAACCGGCCAGCGAATCGAACAGGCCCGTAATGGAACCGGCGATGGAGTTGATGATGGGGTCAATGATCGAGTCGAACTCGTCGGCATGGGCGGGCGGCGCGGTGGCCAACGGAGTCATCGCCGTCGCCAGAAACGCCCCGGCAGCCGCGACCGGACCGATCACACGACGACGTCGGTGCGCTTTGCTGTTGCGCGACCGACGATTCGGCATGCGCGAGCGCTGAGCCATCGCCGGCTCCTGAGAGACGCTGAGGTTTTCTTAGGTATCTTTAAGGTAGTCGCAAGATAGTCCTCAGGCGGGGAGTTGTGCGTCAATTCCCCGAATAGTTCCAAAATGTTTTTGCCTGCGGCGACCTCGGTCGAGGCGTCCAGTGGGCGGACTGCTTCAACTGAGCGAAGTTTCGGCGTCACACGGACGCCTATTGGATGTTGTAGAACGATGCGACGTTCTCGTGCAGCTTCTTGTACATGGGTGGGGCCTCGTAGGCATCGGTCATGACTTCGATGTAAACGGCGCCATCGGCTTGCTCGGCTGTCTTCAGCGCGTCATCTAGCACACCGCAGCTGCTCACCCGGGCGGTGAACCACCCCTGGCAGCCAAGGGCGTGCGGAAGCTCGGCGTAGTTCCAGGCCGGAATGTCGTTGTAGGCCAGGGCCATGTCCTTGCACAGCATTCGCTCGCTGAGATAGCCGGAGTTGTTGAGCACCAAAACAATCGGGCGCAACCCATGCCGATCGAACTGGCTGATCTCCTGCGCGGTCATCTGGTGCGAGCCTTCACCGGTGATCAGGATCACCCGACGATCCGGATCCCCGACCGCGGCGCCGAACGCCGCAGGCGTAGCCCAACCGATCGACGCCCAGAGGGTTTGGTTGTGAAACTCCGCGCCTTGCGGCAGTTGCGCAAACGCCAAACCCAGCGACGAGGTTCCGGTGTCGGTGAGGATGACATCATGGGGCCGAAAGAAGTTCGCCAACCGCGGGTATAGCCCGTCGGCTGTGATCGGGTCCTCGCCCCCGCCCACGATCGGCCCCAGCGTTTCCGGTGCGATCGCCGGCCGCTCAGCACGTGTGGCGCCGCGCTCCGACAGCTGTGCGAGGATGTCGGCCATTTCCACGTTCCGGTAGACAGTCGTGCCGACCGTCGTGCGGTGATGGCCGATGTTGATTGTCTTGCCCGGGTCCAAGCGAACGGTGTGTCCTGCGGTGTTGCCGTCGGTCAGCATGGCCCCGACCAGCATCACTGCGTCACAGGATTCGACAAAAGCGCGCACCGGTTCGCCCATCAGCCGGCCGACGTACATGCCGATGTAGTTGGGGTGGTCCTCCCCGAGCACCGACTTGTCGGCGAACATCGTCGCAAACGGCAAGCCCCAGGTCTCGACGAGCGCTGCCGCCGTTTCCTGCAGACCCAGCCGCCGCAGCAGCACCCCGGGCAACACACATGCCTGCCCGGCGTTGTTCAGTGCGGCGATCACCGCATCGGTCGCCGCAGCCAGCGACGCGGGATCGCTGCTGGGTGCATTCAGCGACTGCGCGGCCCCGAGCACCGGCATATCCGCGACGTCACTGGGAATCGCCAGGTAGACCGGTCGACGGTGATAGAGCGCCGCGGCAATGAGCCGCTCAGTCTCCGACACCGCGTTCTGTGCCGTCATGGTCGCGCCGGCGCACACGATGGGCTCCGCCATCCTGCTGAACAGGTCGAATTCCCCGGTGCCCAGCGTGTGGTGCACGAGCGCCCGCGCCTCCTGAGTCGGCAGGTTGGGCGCGCCCACCAGGTGGAAAACCGCGAGCTGCTCGGCGTATGAACCCGCAATGGCGCTCATCGCGGCCAGTTCGCCCACTCCGTAGGTGGTGCACACCGCGCCGACCCCCCGCATTCGGGCATACCCGTCAGCGGCGTAGCCGGCATTGAGCTCGTTGCAACATCCGATCCAGTTGATCGCCGGATGCTGGGTGATCGCGTCGTTGACCGGAAATGCGTAGTCTCCGGCAACCCCGAAGATGTCGTCGACGCCAATCTCGTTGAGCCGCCGCAAGATATATTGAATGACGGTTTCAGTCATCACTTCACTTCCTCTGTTGTGGCAATCATCGGCCAGCCGTGAGTGCGGGTTCGACCCCGCCAGCTCTGGGAGCGGCGATGTCCTTGAATCCGCAATTCGACAAGGTCAGATCGAATTCAGCTAAGAACGACTTCAAGTAGTGCGTCAAACTCTCGGTGGCGCCATAGGAGAGCGTCGCCAGCCCAACCAAAAAACGATCCGGCGCTGGCCCCGCACTGATCCCGAACACGATCCGCAGCGCGTCAGCCTGCGGTGCAGGTAGGTCGTCTAGGCCATCAATTAGCGGTGCGCACAACTGATGCAAGCCGGCAAACGCCAGCTCCATCTCCGATTCCACCCCGGCGATCTGCACCACCTGGCAGTCCGCCGCCCCGCGGACCAAATGCTCTAACAACGCCGTTTTACCCACACCGGCATCGCCGCACAACACCAGCGCCCGGCTCTGTCCGGCGCACACCGCCTCTACCAGCCGATCCAGCATGCTGCACTCGGCTCGACGGCCAACCAGCTTCATCACACCCGCACCGCTGCTTCGCTCCAAACGCACGATGTCGGGCTAACCCTACAAGCGAAACCCGCGAAGCCCAGTGTTTGCCGGTGAGTTAATAATTTGCCCGCGAACTTAGCTGGCGTGGAGGACAGTGAGGGCATGAATGCGCCTTTGTACCTCGTCACCGGGGCGGGTGGTGGGACCGGCGGCGTGAGCCGACAGGTGGTCGAAGAACTCCGCGTCCGTGGAAACCGTGTTCGCGCAGTGGTCCACCACGACGACGCTCGCGCCGATCCGCTGCGCGAGTTCGGCGCGGAGGTGGTAGTCGGGGACTTAACCGAGCCGCAAGACGTCGTCGACGCGATGGCCGGTACCGATCGCATGTTCTTTTCGATGAGCGTGTCAGCGGATTACCTCAAGGCAACGGCCATAATCTGCGAAGCCGCATTGGAATACGGTCATCTAGAGGTGCTGGTCAACATGTCGCAGATGACCGTTTCGCAGATGACGCTGACCAGCGTGGGCGAATCTCATCAGCATCGGCTGCATTACCTTGCCGAGCACGTCTTGAATTGGTCGGGCGTGCCAGTGGTGCACATCAGACCGACAGCGTTCCTGGACAATCCGATATTCACCTGGTTCGCAGCACCGGCGTTGCGGGAGCGAAACATGTTGGTGCTGCCCTTCGGAACGGGGCGAACATCCCCGATCGCAAGCAGCGACGTGGCTCGTGCGGTCGTGGCAGTGCTCGTCGATCCCGGCAACCGTATCGGTCACATCTACGAATTGACCGGCCCTGTGAGCCTCGACATCGATGGACTGGCCGCCGAGTACTCGCTTGGACTGCAACGGCCGATACGCGGGACCGACATCCCGCAGGACACCTGGGTCGCCGAAGTTCTCAAGCCGTTAGGCCTGCCCGCGCACCTCGAACAGCACCTGGCCACGATGGCGCTGTTACACCGCGCCGGCCGTTATGACCGAGCCACCGATGACGTCGAAAAGCTCACGGGACAGCCGGCATCAACGGTTCACGATTACATCGCCGGACACCTTGACCTCTTTGGCTAAGTCCCGATGATCGCTTGCGTGGCAGGAGATTTCGATGGCTAGCATGGCAGACCTTGGCGCTGCGTTGTTCGTCGACGTAGAGGGCCTCCGCATCCGATATGTGCGCAGCAGCAGCGACGATGAGAAGACTCCCGTGCTCTTGGTCAGCCCGTTTCCCGAAAGCCTGTACGCCTACGACGACATCTGGGCAGACCTGTCGAAGGCAGCGCCGCTGGTGGCGCTCGACCTGCCGGGCTTTGGTCAATCCGAAGGCCGCCCTGAGCTGATGACGTCAGAGGCGATGGGGACCTTCGTGACGAAGGTGCTTGCCGCGCTTGGACTTCGACGGGTTCACGCCATCGGGCCCGATGTCGGCACTTCCGCCCTTCTCTTCGCGGCAAGCCAGAAACCGGAAATGTTCGAATCCCTGATCGTCGGATCCGGCGGAACCGACGTCGCGCGGACCGGGTCACTGAAGGACATCATTTACGCCGCCTCGACCGATGACTTGGTACCAGGCGACAGCGGGGACTACGCCGTCGCCGTCCTCGACAAGCGGGCGCAAAGCCAGCCAGTTCCCTTCGTGCTCAACGACTATCGCGAGTCCTACGCCGGACGTCGCGCCGTCGAGGCGATGGACTACATCCGCGCCTACGCCACCTACCTACCGTTGCTGCAGGCGGCGCTTCCCGGCATTCGGACGCCCGTGCTGAGCATCTGGGGCGCGCACGATCCCATCGTGTTGCCCGATAGCGCGCAAGTCCTCGATCAAGCGTTGCCGCACACACGCTCAGTTGTGCTCGATACCGGCCACTTCATCTGGCACGACCGTCCCGAGGAGTATGCGGAGATCGTGCTCGACTGGATCAACGGCGGCTACCAGACCGTCTGATGTGCTTGCCCCTCGCTGCTCTACGAGTAGGAGAGTTATTGGCTGTACAGCTTTAGCATCGGGTAAGGCAGCGCTGAGGGCGAGCAAGTCTCGTCGCTCTTCTCCGAAGTCAGCAGCGATCGCCGGCAGCCCCGACGGCGGCGACAATCAGAAGGTGAGCAACTCATGACGGTTCGCATCGTGCCGCTGCCACTGTCGATCAGCAACGCCTACCTGCTGCTAGGTGACCGGCCTGTCCTGGTTGATGCTGGCAAACCGGGTGAAGAGGAAAAGCTACTCGACTTGCTACACCAGCACGGTATTGCGCCGTCCGATCTGTCCTTGGTGGTGCTGACGCATGGGCATACCGATCACGCGGGCAGTGTCAATGCCTTCGCGCGCGCCGGGGTACCGATCGCCATCGGCGCAGACGACGCGGGTTTGCTTGAACGCGGCGTCAACGAACAGCTACCAGTTACCGGTTTTCCCGGATGGATCTTGCGGCCCGTCATCACCCGCATGACGTTCGCCGGCGCGTCGCCGCAGATCCTGGTTCGAGAGTCGTTGCGGCTAGACGGATACGGAATTGGCGCCGCGATGGTGCCGGTTCCCGGTCACACCGCCGGTTCCTGCGTCGTGCTGCTCGACGACGGCGACGCCGTCGTCGGTGACCTGCTGCGCGGAGGCTTCGCTTTCGCCCGGATCCGGCCACATCACCCAGTGCGGCACTTTTTCGCCGAGGACGTCGCCGGTGTCCGTCGGGGAGTTGATCTGGTGTTAGAACACGACCCACGCGACCTGTACGTCGGTCACGGTGGGCCGAATGTGCATGCGGCGGATGTTCGCCGTCGCCTCGATTCGATCGCGCCGCCGAACTAACCCTAAAGTGCATCGAAGGCGATAGCGCCGACGATGCCTGGATGCGTTACGCGCCGGCAGCCGTCAGGCAGGCAAGTGCGCTCAGTGCGACGACGGTGCGGGCCCAGTGAAACCTGCACCAGGTGATCCGTAGCTGTTCGACCCGATCGGGGGCCTGGCCCTCGGGAAGCCGCCGAAACTTCGAATTCATCGGTTCGGCAAGGGTTATGGAAGCGACGAAGATCAGCGCGATCAGCGCGAAACCGATCCAGGCCAGGACGGCCGCCCGGTCTCCGCTGTTCAATGCGAACACCACCGCGCCCAACTCGCAGAGGATGCCCATGACCGGTATCAGGGGATCCGCGCGAAACAACGATCGTCGGAAGTCGACCACGTATTGATCGACGGGCATCTGTCGCCACACGTGGACGCGGTCCACGGCGTAGATCAGGATCGCCCCGCTGTAAAGCCCGCCGAACGCGAGCATCGCCCAAGCTGCCAGTTGCGTGGTCGTCATCACGCACTCCCATCGTTGTCAAGAAAAGGTGGCCCGTCGCGGAGTTCGGTTTGGTAACGCGACAGTGCCGCGACGTGGTTGCCCTACCCGATCCTGCGCGACCGCCGCGGCCACCGTTATCCCCCGCCGTGAGGGATTTTCGTTCGCGGCATGCGCGCTAGCCTGGTTGTCATGGGAACCGACGCCCCGCACCGCTCGGCGCGCAGCGCGCTGGGGCGGCTGGCCCGCGCCCGGATGGACAACGACGTCTTCCGCTGGGAAGCCGTCGAGGTCCTGCGGCGCGCGATCGGGTTCGACACCTGGTGCTTTGTGTTGCTCGACCCGACTACCGGCCTGCCCACCCGCTATGCCAGCACCAACCCGGTGATCGGCCACAATCAGCGCCAGTTTTTCCCGCTCTACCTGCAAAGCCTCGCCGCCTGCCCACCGCCGCGCCGCACCCGGGCGGCCGAGGTGAGCGTGCTGAGCGCGGCCACCGGCGGCGCGCTGGAGCGCGACCCGGTGTGGCGGGAGATGCTCAGCCCCGGCGGCCTGGGCGACCAGCTCGGCGCTCACCTCGCCGCCGACGGCGTGTGCTGGGCCTACCTGGCCTTGTACCGCGACGAAGGCCGGGCCTGGTTCAACCCCGGCGACGCCGCCTTTGTCGGCAGCGTGGCACCGCTGCTGGCGGCCCGGCTGCGCGCCGGGCTGCGCCACACCACCTTGGCCAGCACCGATCCCGGCGAGCCGGGCACCGTCATCGTCGACCGTGACCTGAACCTGGTCACCGCCACCAGCCACGCCTGGCGCTGGATCGCCCGGTTGGGGCTGGACAAGCCAAGCGACGCAGAGCCGTTGCCCGGTTTTATCTACGCTATGCTCGCTCGCCTCGCCCACACCGCGCAGCCGGACCCGACGGCCCGGGTCCGCCTTCAGGCCGCCGACGGCACCTGGGTGCTGGTACGCGCGGCACCGCTAACTGGCCCGCAAGTCGACGGCGGATACGCCATCACTCTCGAGACCGCACCTCCAGCCGATCTCACCGGCGTGCTCATGAGCGCCTGGAATCTCACTCCACGCGAGCGCGACGTCGCCGCCCTGATCATCGAGGGCCGGTCCAGCGATGACATCGCCGGCTCACTTTTTCTGTCGCCGCACACCGTGCGCGACCACGCCAAGGCCATCTTCGGCAAGGTCGGCGTTCACGACCGGCGACACCTCACCGCTGCCCTCACCGGACAACCCGGCGAGGCAGCAGCGTGAAACCACGTCAGCGCATGCCCGGCTCGCCTACCCGTCAAAAGTCTCGCTTGTGCTGTCTACCCAACAGCGCGTCATGGTAAGTAGGTCCAGTCGCCTAATTGGGGCACTAACGGCTTTCGCCGGCTACACGTCGGTGATGCTGGCGCTGGAGCGACAGATGCACCGTTGTGGCGGGCCGGGCATTGCTTTCGAGTTGGCGGGCAACGCCGAACGCGCGCAACGGATTATGAGCGCGTGGGGAGATGAGGGCCGGCGCGCGGCGCGCCGTTCCGTTCAACTCGATTTCGGCTACATGACCAGCTATGGCGTCTTGACCGGAATGCTGGTGGACTACGCCCGCCGCCGACTGGGCCACCCCGCCGCAGTTTCTCTCAGCGTGGTTCCCGCTGTTGCCGCCGACGCGTTGGAGGGCGTTGCACTCTTAAATGTTTTGGCGGGCAACAACATCAATGCCAATGCGCATCGCGCCCGCATCGCCGCGATCATCAAGTTCATCGTGCTCATCGGTGCGCTGCTATATACCGGCGGAGCCTACCTACCAAGACGAAATCGCGGCCAGCTGCTAGTCCTTGTATAGGGCTCAGAGCTAAATACGATATCGCTCACAAGGCTCGCGCACGAGGGTAAACGCGTGGTCGTGATGAGGTGCGCGAGGAAACCGGCGGCTTTGATCGGGCCAACACGGCCGCCAGGGCAGCGGCCTTTACGATGGTGCATGATTGGCCGCAAGGAAGTGGAAATGATACCGCCGCATAACGATTCCATTTGGCCCGACGACACCAAACGCGCCGCCGTGACACTCGCACTGGCTGCGGCCACCAACAGCGACATGGAGGACATGGAGTTTGGCGACATGGTCGACGCGATCAAGGATGCGCTAAACAGCGGAAGGCCCCTGCAGTTCGTGATGGAGTTGATCCGGCTGCTAACCGCCGGGTTCGGCGAGCAGTTCAGCAATTCCGACACTGCCGCGGCTTACCAACAACTGGCGGCGCAATGCCAAGTGGCCGAGGACGATATCCGATCACAGGGAGGATGGAGGAAGGGAACACAAGGTGGGTGACACGGTGCCCGTCGCGTTTTTTGGTTGGAGAGCCGGCCTGGCCTCGGTAGCCTCTGCCCTGCGTCGGGCTGACAGAATTTGAACGACCGCTTGACCTACAGGTCGAACGACCCGTCATTCGCTACAACCTATGGCCGAAGCTCTGACCAATAACCCCCATCTATCCGTTTACCGTCATACGCGCTCAGCCGTCATGTCCATCTCGATCCAGCCCTGGCACGGGCCGCTCAAGATGTCGGTGTGCATGACGCCGGCAAGTGTTCCGTTGGATTGTGGCGTGTAGCGCACATTGGATCGGGCCGGACTCCATTGGATCGTGGTGTCGGGCATCATGCAGTCCCACTGGAAATCGCTGACTTGTGTCCAGGACGACCCGTCCCAGGTGAATTGCACCGGTTGCGGAACCGTCGGGTTGCTCGGCGGCGGGCCGCTAACAATTGTGGCGACGCACTTTCCGCTTGCGCAGCTCGAGCGGAACCCATAGGTATCGGTGTGCTGCTCCTCGGGGTCACCGACGGCCATGCTAGTCCCGGACTTCGGACCAACCATGAACGTGATCGCGTACTCGCCGTTCCACGACGCGGCGTCGGCGGAGGCGGTTGGAGGAAGCGACAGGGCGATCATGAGCCACGCGGCGCATAAACCGACGAGACTGCTTCGACGGTCTGGGCTCATGGGTTTTTCCTCTCGGCCCGCAGCGGCTTTAGAAATAGGATGCGCCGCGACAATCTTGGATGTATACCCCCTGGTTGTCGGGTGGTCCCGCTACGCCACCCACCCCGCGAGCCTTGGGCACCGCACCGCAGCGGGGTTTGTAGGCGAGGACCGGTTCCCTGGCCCAACTCAGGACCAGGGTCTCCGGAGGCATCGGCGGGGTGGGTCGTATCCGATCGGGAAACAGAAAGTGCGACACTGTTCCCGAAAGGTCACGAGATGAAAGCACTAGGGATTGCGGCGGCAACCGCCATAGCCCTCTCACCGTTCTCGGTGGTAGCCACCACACCGGATGTGGCACGGGCGGCTCCATGTGCCGGCGTTTTTGCAAATCCCACATCCTGCGAGAACTGTCTGCATTTCGTGGAGGTGTATCACACCTCGAACGTGTGCGATAAAGTCGCGCCGTCCCGCCCGGCCCAGGCGGCCCCGAGCACGGTGCCGGTGCAGCCTCCGGAGGCTCCCCTGGAGCCCGCTCTGCTGGAGCCGGCTCTGCCGGAGCCCGCACCGCCGAGCATGACGCCGGTGCAGAGCCCAACCCCACAGGTCGTTCCGCCGAGTCTTCTGCCCCCGAGCACGACTTCGGTGGCCGCTCACGCGGAGCCCACCAAACCCACCCAACCCTGGTGGCCCTCGGCGCTGGGCTACGGGGTGTTTGCGATAGCAGTGGGCCTTGTCGCCTGGATGATCAGTCGTGGAAACGGAGCGGCTGACCGCTAGGCCCTAGCGGTCGCACGGAGCCGAAACGCAGTAAGCCTCGGCGAACGGCAACGAACTGAACCGAAGCCGAGACTGCCTTAGCAACACCTAATACTGTGGGCCGCATGTACTTCGGTTGCATGGGAAGACTTGCCGCATTGCTGATGGTGCCAGTCGCAGTGTTCCTCGCGTCGTGCGGCTTGTTTCACACCACCGCTGCACCGGCTGGGATGGGGCAAGAAGTCCTTGACGGAAAGTTCGCATTCATCGTCACCCAAGTCGACACCTCCCCGACGTTCGGCCACACAAGTGCCCAAGGTGTCTATGTGATCGTGTCGATGGCAGTCAGAAACGTCGGCACACAGGCGCAGTTTTTCGAGTGGGCCGCTCAGAAGTTGAAGGACAACTCTGGGCGTGAGTATTCGGCGAGCTTCATGGACCCGTCGCTAATCGGAGACGTCGTCAATAGCATCGACCCAGGTCTTCAGGTGAGCGTCAAGCTGGCATTCGACGTGCCGCCCGGTACGAAACCGACCCAGATCGTTGTGCGCGATTCGCTATCCTCACACGGAGCACCGGTCAATCTGACGCAGCCGCAATCCCCATCTCCCCCGCGCGGGGCTAGCGGAGGCTGACCGCGCTAGGCCGCCGAGCTGACGGGAACCAGCTCGGCCTAGCTCAGCAGTCGCCGTCGATTCGACGGTCAATCCCTAAGCGGCGGCAATAATGGGTATGAGGAGCAAGTCCTCGGGGAAGAAGAGCAACGCCAAGGTCCACCCCGCGACGGTGTCGGGGAGGTTTGCAAGGAAGTTCAAAGAATCCGCGATGCCCACATCGTTGCCCCCGAGGCCGCTGACGAACAACGCGTAATCCAGGGCCACGGCGGAGTCACCAATGGCGTTGTCCGGAAGGCCACCGGCGAGGGTGGGGTCGGCGGTGAAGGTGCTGGGGTCCACCTCCCAGGTTATGAAGCTGAATGGGTCGTCACCGTCAGGAAATTGGGTGCTGATGGGCACGTCCGCCAGGAAGTTGTCGACGCTCGTGTCCAGGGACCCGGCCGTGCCCGGGTCGCTGCTGACTATGGAGGCATCGGCAGCGGGTGTCCACGTGTTGGCCCCGGCAGTGCCGAACAGGTCCTCGAACGGGTCGGGTTCGGTGTCGGCTGTGGCTGCGGGAGTGTTAGCCAGTCCGATCAGCGCGGCCGCGAAAGCGGCACCGACAGCCATGCCGACGCTTCGATTGCTATTCATTTCGGCCCTGGATCTTTCTGGCGGTTGGGACTTGTCTGAGGGCGTGGTAGTGGAACTGTAGTCTAAGAATTTCTTAGACACAAACCAAATTAGCTAATAAAAAGTTCAGGGTCCTCACGGTGAGCACTAAGCTTCCCATCCGCGCCCTTATCGGTCATCGCCCGAATCGGTGTCGGTAGGCGGCCGTAACGTCCTGGCCCATCCGAGAGAGGACAAATCATGATGAAACGCACGCTTTTTTTCCGCGTCTGCCGCCGCACTCGCGCTCGGTTTCCTCGGCTCGGCGCCGGCGGCCCACGCCGAGCCGAGGTGCCTGTTCCAAGGCGATTGGGATTGCTCTGGGCCGCCGCAATACAACGGGCCGTTGCAGAACACCTGGGACGTGCCTGGCACCTATGGCGGTTGGACGCAACTGCCGCTGATGTGCCCCCCCGAGGCAGACTTGCAACCGTGCCAGGCATATGTGCCGCGGCCATGATCGGAGGGCTGTGATGGGTGCAAGACGTAGCGGTGGCGGTTTTGGTGCGGCGTTTGTACTACTGATCTTCGTCGGCGCGGTCGCGAAGTTCTGGGCGTGGATCGCCGCGGTGCTTGGCGCCTTGATGGTGTTCGGGCTGCTGGTGTGGCTGACGTTCTACGTGGAGCGGCGCGTCGACGCCCGGTATGAAAGGCGCGCCGCGCTGGTGGCCCGGGCCGATCAGCAGCACGCATGGGTACTCGCCGGCGACGACCGCGGCATCTACGGCGACTACATACCAACGCAAATCGATTAAGCCCAC
The DNA here is from genome assembly GCA_019236925.1 of Mycobacterium sp. Classification (GTDB taxonomy): domain Bacteria; phylum Actinomycetota; class Actinomycetes; order Mycobacteriales; family Mycobacteriaceae; genus Mycobacterium. The sequence goes on from JAFAID010000666.1 coordinate 15,418, forward strand.
GACACGGGCACTCATTGGGAGAACGTTGGGTTTTCCGCTGTCGGCTTGGTCGGGACGTTAGTGGCCCTCGGTGGATTCGGCTACCAATGGTTTCAGAATTCAAAGACGCGCTCAAAGCCGATCAGTTAGCGGCTTAGGCCAACTCGGGCATTTCGCTCAACAACCGCCCGGCAAACGGTTCGGGCACCACAGCCCACCGATCGAGCTGATGTGTCCGGCTTGAAACGCTTACCTCAAGTCCGTTATCGCAGAAGCTCTGAGGCTAGTGGCCCAAGGTGTCGGGGCAGAGAAACCGCCGCGCTCCATCGATGAGCACATCTCGGTAATTGTTCTGCTGCCAACCGAGAAAAGGTATGTCGGCTGCCGTACCCCGGTGATACCGGGATGAGCTATCAGGCCTGGCAGGCCCAGTGGAACCAGGCCATGGAGCGATGGCCGGCACCCACGAAAACAACACCACCTCGATGTTGGCCCGCGACCAAGCCGAAGGCGCCAAATGGGGGCGGCTAGAACTGCATCACCAGCAGCGTGGACGGTAACGCCTCGAAGTCCTACCAGGCCCGCGGTACGCCAACACCAGTTGTGCATCGCATGAACTCCTCCAAAAACTCGAGTTCCTCGGAACGAAGTTCCGGATGCGGCATGTCCACGACAAACACGACCCGGCGGCGGTCGGACTGCTGGAAGACCTCGTGCTCGTACGAGTCGTCGATTTTGATGCACTTGTCTTGCTTCCAGGTGATCGTCTGGTCGTGGATACGGATGTGGCAATCGCTTTCGGGCACTTCGATTCCCAGGTGGTAGCGCACGCGGGTGTTTAACTGCGAGCTGTGCGGCGGCACGTGCGTTCCGGGGTTCATGATCGAGAAGAACGCCATGCAGCTCATGTTGCCGAAGCCGGCGTGGCTGGCCAGGAACTCCGTGATCCGTGGACACTGGCGGGCGTTGTCGACCTGGAGGTTGGCGAACGCATCGTAGATGGGGAAAACGGTCCAGTTGCGGCCGTCCGTCAGCCCGCCCATGTAGTCTCGCGCGTCGACTTGGTAGTTGTTCGGGTCGATAGCGGCGAATTCCTCTCGAAACATGTCGACGTTCCGCTCGAGGAGTTCGCAGATCTCGTCAGATGGCCAGACGGCGTGGCTCGTCAGATGAGAGCAAAATATGCCAGGAATCTCGTTGGCCCAGCGGTCACCGCAAGGGACTTGCTCGCCGTCGATAGGGCTGTTCACCAGGTCGGCAGGCGTCAGGTGAGAGCGAAAACGCTTGCGGTCGAGCCACAGGTTGTCAAAGAGGTTCTGCAGGCGGGCATCGTCTTGGTGCTGCGACAGCAGCGCCAAGATACGCGTGGCACTCCTCAGTTGGGCGAACGCCGACTGCTCGGGAATATTGGCATCCAACATACTCGTTGCTAAAATCCTTTCTTCGATCGATTAGCGTTGGCACACAGGCGCATTCAGCCGCGCTCTCCCTCTCCCTCCGGCTCGGGATCCCAGGTCTTCGGTAGCATCGGCATGGTTGGGCCGCCACCGAACTCGTCATCGGAAAGCGTAGCCAATCCCGCCGCCTGTGCACCCCCCTTCGACACCGTTCCAGCAAAAGCCAGGTTGCCGTATGTCGCCAGCTCAGAGGCTGGCATGTCCACAACCCTCCGCGTCCTGACTGCGCCAACAGCCCCAACGACCGTCGGGGGCGGTGTAGGCATCGTTCGGTTACCCGAAAGCTAACCGACGTTACCGCCCGGGGCGGACAGGTGTGGGGACTCTCCGCGGCGTCCGCGCATCAACGCCCCCGTGTTGCTTGGCTATTTACTCAAGGCGCGAACTCACGCCCTTACCGCTGCGACTCTCTGCCCGGTCCAACCGCTCGAAGTCCCTGGGTGCGCGCAAGATTCCGCTTAGAACACGCCGGTCAGGGCATATTGGAGAGAGCCAAATATACTTTCGAATAGTCCGCTGCTGGCGATCCCATGCTCAAACGCACTAAACCACGCGTCCAGGTTATTGATGTTGTCGGACATGTTGATATATGTGAGGTCGCCGTCGGTCGACGTGGTCGCGTTCGCGACCTCCGCCGGCGTCAACCCCATGTACTCCAGGTGCTGGAACATCTGGTGCACATCCGCGTCCAATAAGCCACCCGCCTTGAAGTCCTCTTGGAAGTCAGCGATCCCATCAGTGTCCAGCGTGTAGATCGTCACCGGGTACAGATCATCCGGTGTCACTATGCCACCGGCACCTTTCATGTCGTCCAAGTTGACAACGAAGTTCGCGATACCCGGGCCGAGTATCGTGGCCAGGTCCGGTTCCAGGTTGGGCGATATTCCGCCTGGGGTGGAGGGGTCACCGATGAATACGAAGTGCAGTTCATCGCTGGGGATACCGTCTTGTGCGAGCTCGGTCATTGCGATCGATTCAGCCGTGGCGCTCTGTGAGTATCCGAAGATCGTCAGCGGGTTCGCGGCGCTGAAAGCGAACGGATCCGCGTTGAATTCGTTCTCCACGGCTTGAACGATGACCGGCACGTCTGCAACAGTACTGGGGCCCTCTTCGGTCAGTTCGGGTGTCGTCAGTACCTGCAGCGGCGCGCTGCACGGGTCGGTCCCGATCATGTCGCAGACTGCCGAGTCGATCGCGCCGCCGTCGAAACCGAGCGGGTGCAGATACAGATCCTCGGCGGCCTGCCCGAAAGCAGTCGACGGCGTCGGCTCAAAGGTTCCCCCAAGGACGATCGCTGTGTCGCTCCCAGATAGCGGGTCGTCCGCGGACAGCAGTGCCACGTCGGCGTGGGCGGCTTGGATGATCGGCGCGCTAGCCACGCCAACGACCACGCCAACGGCGGTAACGTTCGCGAGCAACTTATATCCGTTCACCGCTGCACCCCTTATGCTCTCACCGGCCCGCCCGTACTGTGATCTGCGTCATCGCATGTTCTTATCTAAAGTCAATCTTGGATTCAAGGAGTTCTTAATCCTGGATTAAACGAGTTCCGGTGGATCGGGTGTTTTCAGGCGACTCGGTTTACATCGCTTGCGTGTGGCGCTTTACGCGCCCATCGAAAGCCTGTGACCTGCAGAAATATGGTCGGGCTGACAGGATTTGAACCTGCGACCACTTGACCCCCAGTAAGTAGCGGTAACGCGTTTCCGCAGGTCACGGTCCAAGTTGAGCTGGGTTATGGCAGGGCATAACGTGCACAGACGCGCAGGTCGTTCAGCAGCGCGCATGACGTGTGGTCCCAAAATGGTCCCCAGCCCGGGGCCGCTTGTCCGGCGCAGGAACTAGCGGCGCCGAGGTGATCGGTCGCGGGTCGCATGCTTACATGCATGCTATCTGCTGTGATAGCATCGCTTCCATGGCGAATGTGCTAATCCGAGATGTTCCAGCCGAGGACCTCGATCAGATCCGGTCAGCGGCCGCGACGCAGGGGATGTCGCTGCAGGCATACCTGCTCGAGGCCGTCCACGCGCAGGCTTCCCACCTGCGCCGGCGTGAAGCGTTAAACCGGACCGCTACTCGTCTACAGCATCAACGGCCTGTCGACGACCAAGACCGTCAGGCGGTGCTTGAGGCCATCGATGACGCGCACGCCGACCGTGGCGCACGGCTCGGCCGTGCGACGTGATCGTCGACGCCTCGGTTGTCATTGACGCCGTCACCGACGCGGGTCCAAGAGGACGGGCCGCGCGCCGTGCGCTAGCCGACCACCCCGCCTCTGAACCCCTGCTCGCCCCAGGCCATCTCGCCGTCGAGATCCTGTCAGGTCTCGTGGCGGCCGCGAACCGGCCCAACCATCCGCTCCAATCGGCTCAGATAGAACAGGCACTGCAAGACGCAGCGGCCCTCGAAATCACCATCGAGGGCACACCCTGGACTGATGTTCGACGGGCCTGGTCTCTTGCTCAGGCATCACTGCGGTACCCCGACGCCATCTACGTCGCTACCGCGGAACGTCACGCGACCGCGCTGCTGACCAGCGATGCGCGCATCGAACGATCTGGGGCCGCGATCCGCTGTCGCATCATCACAATCCGATCCAACGGCGATGGCTAGCGCGCTTGACAATCGGTCAAGTCGGGCGCCAAGAACCGACGTTGAGGTGGAGATTTCTACAGGACGTAGCGCAATCCGCCACAGGCCGTATTTGCAGAGTTCACGGCGGGTTTGCTTGACCGAAGACCACGAGAGCCCCACCAGCGAGCAACGCTATCTTGAAGCCGATCGCAGTCCATTACCGAGCGAGAGCTGCGTTCGACCTATCTGTGGTCCCAAAATGGTCTTCAACCAGGGCTGAGGAATAGTTTGCCAATCGATGCGTCGCTGCGCGGGCAGGGATATGGCGAGCAGTTGCTCCTGGACGCACTTGATAAAGCCGTCGCGGCCTCGGAAATCGGCGGCGGCACGCTTATCGTCGTCGATGCCATCGACGGTAAGGCGCAATCCTTCTACGAGCGCTACCACTTCGTTCCCGTCAAAAACCGCAAGCGCCGCCTCGTCATGAAGGTGTCCACAGCGGCAAAAGCGCTCGCGGAGCGCTGGCAGAAGTAGGGTGTGGCGGAGGTACGGCAACAAGAACGGCGGGCCCGGATTTGCGACGTCCCTATAGAGGTGGGGTCGACGCAGCGAGTCCTTCTCACGCGCTGGCCCAGCGAGTGAGGTCGCTCACAGCCCCTTCGCTTGGAGCGCCTTCATCAGTGAGGGGCGCCTGCCGTAATCTCGCCGAACCTTGGCGATGTACAACGCGAAATCAGCGCTGCGACCGCCTCTTTCATAGAGCTTGGCCATCGTTGCCAGCGTCGCAGCAATGCCCGGGTAGAGCCTGGTATTAGGACGCAGCAGGTCGTTCTCAAGCTGCGGCCGGTACAGATCTGCAGCCGCTACCGGCCGAGCCTCGGCGCCTTGCGTAGCGAGTTCCTGCCAAGCCCAGCCGGGACCGTAGCGGTCGGCGGCCTCCCAGGCGGCGTCCACGTCTCCCTCGCTCAGTGAGAGCTGGACCAAGACCGACCCCGCACCGGGGCCACCAGCCAGTTCTCGCGCGTGGTCGAACGCCCAGGCGCGTTCGGTACCGGCGCGACCGATCGTGGCGGCAAAGTCCAGCAGTGACCGATAGGCGTGCACAGGCTGCCGGACGAAATCGGCACGCAGGACTGCGATCGCATCGTCGATACGGCCGATTTCCCGGTACGTGTCGGCGACGGCGGACGGGCTCAGCCAATAGTCATTGCCGCCGGCTTGACTGCTGGCTCGCCCTTTGGCAACCGCCCGATCGATCCAATTCACTACCTCGTCGTCACGTCCGGCTTCCCGCAAGCGGGCGATGATCGCCCCGTACTGGGGGTGCTCTCGATCGTTCAGCAATTCGACAGCCCGATCGACATCGCCGTCGTGATCGGCGAGCTCTAGCAACATGGCATCGACTTCAAACCGACTCCAGTGGTCGCGACCTGCGTTCTGTCGGTCCAAGTCCGCGACTGCCGCGCGGTAGATCGCGAGCGCATGGTCATCGAACGCGTCGACGAAATCGGCGAGCAGCAGCGTCGGCCATCCCGGTGAGGTCGCACGGAACGTCGCCAACCACCCTGCGAGCTCGGCCGGGTCTGGTTCACCCAGTCGACATGCCTGCGCGTACAGGTCGGCAGCCCGCTCGCATTCACCGCCGATCGCCCCCGACGAGTCGTCAGCATGTTCGATGATCGTGCGTAGCAGGGTCAACGCGCACAGCAGGGCCGGCCGCACGATCTCGGCGGACCCTGTATTGAGATGGTTCTCAAGCTCGTCGAGTACTTGACTGGCCGCCTCCGCGACCCCGAAGGATTCCCGGTAATCGATGAACCCGCGGAATTCCAGGGCGTTTCGCACATAGGTTTCGAACTCGGCTTTCGCGGGCGAGTCGTCACCGGAAGCGGCCGTGGCGCGAACCTCCAGCATGCGGCGCACTTCGGCGTCGCGGAGGGCGAGGGTCATGACCAGTTCGCGAAGCTCGTCGACGTCCATCGCTTGCACGGTCGCTTCCAGCGCCGATGCCACCCGAGTGGCGTCGTCGACGGCGCCGCTGTCGATCACGGCGAGTCCGACCGCGACCAGATGCTTGCAGAAGTGACCGTCGGCGGCGTGCGGGCACGTGCAGAAACCATCAGGTTGCGGACCGGACCAGTCAAGCTCCACGGTGTAGACCTGTTTGGCTTGGACCGACGCGTAGGCTCTCCCGGCTGTCGCCCGCAACCCTCGGACGTACCGGACATAGTCTTCGCCTCGGGCGTAGCTCCGGTCACCGGCCACCTTGAGCAGCGCCCTCTCCGACAACGGCATACCGATATGGTGCCCGATCGAATCGGCGACAGCTCTAAGGTGAGCCGCATGAGCGAGCGCCCCTACCTGCGTCTGGTACCGGAACCGGTGTCGCGCCCCGATCTGCGTCTCGCGCGACGGCGTGATGTCGTCGTCTACCGGGTCCGGGCGCACCTCGATGACAGCGATCCAACGATCTGGCGACGGCTGGACCTGCGCTCGAACCTGACGCTGGACCTGCTGCACCAGGTCCTGCAGGTGGCGTTCGACTGGACCGACTCGCATCTGCATCGCTTCTCACTCGGCGGCGGCGCCTTCGACCACCACAGCCAGCTGTTCCTGTGCCCGTACGACGTGGACAACGGGGAGTGGCCCGAAGACGACGACGGCCTGCCCGCCGCCGAGACTCGACTCGACGAAACCCTGAGTGAGCCCGGCGATGTCCTGCACTACCTTTACGATTACGGCGACAACTGGCAGCTGACGCTGCGTCTCGAAGAAGTTCTTCCCGCCGAGAGTGACTGTCCCGCAGCGGTTGTCGTCGACGGTGAGCGCGCCGCGCCGCCAGAAGACTGCGGGCATCTGGTCGACGCCGACAGCCTCTCCGAGGTGCTCCCTGACCCCGCGCTCTTCGAACCGGAACGGGTCAACAAGGGCTTAGGCGACACGTACTTCGTGCTGCGCGAGGCAGGCATCGACGTGCGCCTGGTCGACCTGGTTCATCGGCTTACGTACACCCCGTATGGCGACGACCTGACGAAGGCGGCGCTCACACTGGCCGGTGCGCGACCGCTGGACACGGTCGCTGTTGCCGACAATCTGCGGGCGTATCAGTGGTTCCTGGACCGCGCCAGCGACGGCGGCATTCAGTTGACGACCGCCGGATACCTCAAACCGGCTGACGTCGAGGAAGCCTCGAAAGTCATTCCTGTAATGAATGATTGGATTGGCAAGCAAAACCGCGAGGTCCAATGCTACCCACTGCTGCGGTTCCGCGAAGGCGTGCAGTCGTTGGGACTGCTACGCAAGCACAAGGGCACACTGTTGCTGACCAAAGCTGGCGTAGCGGCCCAGCGTGACGCCGACAGGCTGTGGGAGCATCTGGCCGGTAGGCTGATTCCCAAGTCCGACGAGAAATTCGACGCGCAGGCCACTCTGCTGATGCTGGCCTTCGCGGCGGCTTCGGCCGGTTCCAAACTGCCTTTCGACAAGATGACGGCGTTGCTGGCCGAACTCGGCTGGCGCTACTCCGACGGTCGGTCTATCTCGGAATCGTCCCTGCGCCAACTCCCCGTCTACGAAGTCCTGATCAACGTGACCGACCAGCCTGTCACCCGGGCGCGGCGGAATATCGTGAGTCCCACGGCAGCAGCATTGGCGCGTAAGGCGCTCGGCGGGAACTGAAAGCGTGAGCGATAGGACATGATCCGGCGATCAGACACCGGAGCAAAACGGCGCTCATCCCGCCACAGCGGTCGACGCCGATGCTGATGACGACCCGGGAGTCCTTCGCCAACAGCTTCGCGAAGCGCGCCGAGCGGTCGCCGGACGGCACCGGGCCAAGGCCGCCAAACGCCGACAACCTCACGATGGGTTCCCTGGCCGCAAAATGACACTGTAGGACTTGCGTGCCACCACCCCACTTGACCAGCGGACAACTTCAGCACAAGGACAGCGTCCCCCCGCCTGGCCGTATAACGTGCACCAGCGCGCATAGCGTGTATGACGTGCGGTACGACCGACCCGAGATCCCCCGCACGATTCTATCGAGCGCACCGACACGCCTCTTGTGGTCCCCACGGCGGTTGGCACCTCTGGCAACCGCAGAGGCCGGGTAGCTCCATTACCGCAGATCAAGGCCTACTTCTCTGGTCGGGCTGACAGGATTTGAACCTGCGACCACTTGACCCCCAGTAAGTAGCGGTAAGACGTTTCCGCAGGTCGCGGAGCTCGTGTGGTTTGTTTGTGACCGTGCATGACGTGCACAGACGCGCACGTCGTTCACCACCGCGCGTACCGTGTGGTCCCAAACTGGTCCCCAAAACCCGACAACCTTGGACCGCCCGCCACTGCTGCGTCGTGCGGGGCATGGTGAGCGTGTGGTTCCCGCGGGCTATCGATACTCCGACCTGATGCCGATCCTGTTATGCCGGCTTCGGTTAGCACATCGCACACAAGTGCAGTGCGCCTTGCCTTCGACGGCAAACGCTATCGTGTTTCTCAAGCAAGCCGCGCTGTAGCAATAGTCTGAATGCGAGAATCTCGTGGCCAAGCCGCATAGCCGCCCATCGGATCTCGTGGTGATCTCGCCCGTCAAAAAGTGGACGTGCTCGTCATGCGGGGGCACGGGCGACCTACTGAAAATGGAAGACGGCGGTCCGCTATGCGTTGACTGCGCGGACCTTGGCCATCTGGTCTTCCTGCCGTCTGGTGATGCCGCGCTGAGTCGGCGGGCGAAAAGGATTAGCGGGCTTTCGGCGGTGGTTGTGCAGTGGAGCCGCTCACGCAAGCGCTATGAGCGCCAAGGCATCCTAGCCGAGGCGGAGGCGATCGAGCGTGCCGAACAGGAGTGCCTGTCCGATGCTGAGGCGCGCGCCCGCCGCAGGGAGCGCGCCGAGGCGCTACGGGCCGACGAGGACATGAGGTTCGAAGCCGAGTTCGCGGTCGCGATCCGCAAGCTGTTCCCGCGCTGTCCCCCCAGCAGGGCCGACGCGACGGCGCGTCGTGCGGCAATGCGCGGCAGTGGCCGGATCGGACGAAGCGCGGCTGGGCGGGCCCTCGATCCGGACGCCGTTCGGCTCGCCGTTGCGGCGTCGGTTCGGCACGTCGACACCGACTACGACGAACTGCTGATGTCGGGCGTCGACCGGGAAACGGCTCGACGCCAGGTATGCGAACGTGTCGAGGACGTGCTGCGCGCGTGGTGCCAAGGGATCACGACGCCCGAGTAGGCCGACTACCAATTTGCAGAGCCACTCATTCTCAACTGAATTGGCAAGGTCGGTATAAATCCAGCGTCAACTCGGCGGTCCATCCGGGCTCAGTATCCCCCGGATTGCCGCCCCAGCAGCCGTTTGGTCTGACCACGCAGTCATGCGGGCTAACGCTGCTGTGCTCGAAAGGAGTTCCGAGCAATTAATCGCCGACGAAGCCGAGGTAGTCGCTTCAGCCAGCGAGAACCACGCCAATGTCGGTGCGTGCGAAGTCGTCCCCTTTAAAGAGGAGAGGCTGGCCGCTGACCTTCGCGAGGGCGTAGGAGAAGCAATCGCCATAGTTCAAGCCGGCGCGATGGCGTCCCTTGCCATACAAGCGGTAGGCGACTCGAGCGGCGTCCGCTTGGTCGGCCTCGACGCTAACGAGGTCGACTGCGACGCGATGCAGCCACAGATCCAACTCACGTCCCCCCGGTTCACCGAGACGCGTCTCGATCACGATAGCCGTCTCCAGATACGACGCTGTCGACATGAGCCGAACATGGTCCACTTCCACAGCTGCCTCGAACCGTTCCGCCTCCGGCTCATCGTTCAGCATCGCGACCAGCGCAGATGTGTCGATCACCATCAGGCAGGCAACCCGCGCTCGTCGTAGCCGAGAATCTCATCCGCGGATCGCGTGTCGAGCACCGGTAAGGCTGCGCAGCGGCGGCGAATCACGGCGAGCTCCTCGCGCAGCGGAATGGCCCTGGTGCGCCCAGTCTCGCGGGCGAGTCGTTCCCGCAACGCGACCACGACCGCTTCTGTCAAAGTCTCGCCTGTCCGAGCTGCGAGTTCCCTAGCGAGCCGGTCGGCCTCGGGGTCTTTGATGCTCAACGCCATAGTCCGGATTATATATCAATTGGTATATTCTAGACAATCCTGCGAGCTGTGCTTCACGACAGACTGCATCGAGGCGGCATGCCAGCCCTATAGCCTCGAGTTGTGGTTTTCGCAAAAGCCGCAGCGAAAGTATCGGCGTCGCGAGGTATCGCGGCGCAGGTTCGATTCACCTCCCCTTAGCGCGTGAGGTCAACTCGCGCGTCGGTCTCTTGGTCGAGGCTGAAGACCTGCACGGGTGCTGATTTTCCTTTCAGCACATGCAATCCCCGGTCGATGAGTCCGGGCGGTCGAGACGCCAAGGCGTCGACGCTCTGCTGGGTGAGAAGGATTGCGTCGCCGGTGGTTTTGGTGAGTTGCTCGACGCGGGCTGCTACGTTGACGGTGTCACCGATGAGGGTGAACTCAAGCTTGCCGCCGCCGCCGATGGTTCCGGCGATTACCACACCGGTGTTGATGCCGATGCCGATGCGAAGCTCCCCGCCGAATCGCTCGGCGACAAGACCCTGAATCAACACAGCCGCAGACACCGCAGCGTCGGCGTGATCCGCGAGATCGTTTGGTGCCCCGAAGACGGCGAGAGCACCGTCGCCGAGGAACTTGTTGACGTGCCCACCGGCATCCACGACGGCAGGCACCACGATCTCAAACAGCGCGTTCAGGCGGGCAACGGTGTCCTCGGCGGTATTCGCCTCGGCGAACGGGGTGAAGTCACGGACGTCGACGAACATCACCGTCACCTCACGTCGCTCACCGGTGAACACGTCGTCGCCCTGCTCAAGCAGCCGGGCAGCCAGGGCCGGGTCGACATAGGTGCCGAACGCGGCCTGGAGTCGTTGCCGCTCGGCCAAACCCGCCTGCATACGGTTGAACGAGGCGGCCAGAGCGCCGAGATCGTCGTCTTGAACCACCGGCAGACGTTGACTGTAATCACCGGCCGCAACACGCACGGTTCCGTCGGCAAGATCACGAATGGGGAGCATGGAGGGTGAGAAAAAGGCGCCGACCGTGAGCGGCACGAACACAAGTGTCGACGCGCACCCGATCACAACGGACGTCAGCGGAATCTCACTGCTGAAACGCAAAGTGGTCGCCAGTATCGTGCCACCGGCGCTGAAGGAATACGTTGTGGCGAGCATCGACAGGTTCGACCACGTGGCAAACGACGGACGAGAACGAGGGAGGGCGTCACCGATCCCCGTGTCACCGGCGATAGCCACTCTGACCGGTCGCAGCGCACCTTCCGGGAAGCTGTGCATACCGATAAGTTGCACGGCGATTCCGACGCCCACACCCATGACCCCGAATTGAATCAATCGCGGGCCGGTCGCCCCGGTGACCGCGCCCACAACAACTAACAGCAGCGCGGCCCCAACAGCGTTGCTTACCACTGCTCGGGCAATGATGCCACGGGCCCAGGTGTAAGTGTCGTTCAGTGCCCGTACCCGATCCACCTCGTGGCCGACTGCCCACTGCTCGACCAGGCGACCCCTGCCCTGGCCGGGAAGAACCATTAAATAAGCCAGTACGGCTACGGCGCCAACCGTGATGGCGGCAGCCTCGACGTAATGACGCGACTTGTCTAACCCAACAACGATCAACGACCAAAAGAGATAAGGCGGCAGCATCGCTGCGAAGGTAAAGATTGAGAAGGCCCACGAGTACCTCAGTCCGTACCGATCCCACGCCCACTGCCAGATGCGATTCATGCCGGAAGACTAAACGTCAAGCCTCTCGACCTGCGGATACTTCCAGCTATACGAAGTGCCACCTTTGACTAAGAGAAAAGACGAACCCGCGCGGGGTTGCTCCGAGTCCGTCTATCTCAAATCTTTTGTTGTGGGTTTCTCGAAAGCCGCAGCGAAAGTATCGGGGTCGCCAGGGTGATCGCGGCAGACGTTTGACTCTGCCCCTAAAAACGGCGCGTCGAGGAACCGGAGGGCTGACGATCAGCCCCGGTTCGAAGTTTCGCCGCACAGCCCTTCGTCCAAGTTGTCCAACCCCCCCATACTTTTGAGTATGCTTTGATACGCGTTGGAAACGCTGGGGGCCGGATCG
>JAFAID010000669.1 GCA_019236925.1 Mycobacterium sp.
CACTTGCTCCCTCCGAAGAGGCTCTTGACACCCCGCTTAGCCCGCCACCTCTCGACGACGAACCGGGGCCTGCTACCCGGCGCTCCGGTGCCTACCGGGGCAGGACTTTCACCCGCAAGCCTGATCCAGCTTCCAGGACGCACCACGTCGGCCAGTCTAGTGAGGGAGCCGGACAGCCTCACGACTTCTCAGCAGTCACAAGAACGGGAGCATGCACCGTTGTGCCCGCAAACCCCCCCGACTTCTGGTGACTCGTGTGGCGCATGGGGATCATCGCGCGTCAATGGCGCGGTCCGCGCCGCGAAATCTGACTGACTTTCGCTGCGTGATAGTCCGGCTAAACTTCCGCGCATGCAGCAACTGCGCGTGGCTACCGCCGCTCTGCAAGCGATGGCCGCCCGATGGGGGGCTTCGGCTGGCGAATTAGGCGAGGCAGTGGCTCCGGCGGGGCTTACCTCGTCGTGTCAGCCAAGCGCAGCTGCAGTGAACGCGGCCCACGCCGACGTCGGCGCGTTCACAGCAGAGCTGGCCACTCGAGTAGATACGCGTGCAAAGCAGGTCGCCGATGCCAACACCCGCTACGTCGCCAATGAAGCTGACTCGGCCAACAAGCTGGCCGCTGTGACCGATTCTGCGATCGTCGCGTAACGATGGCAGCGGTCGCGAGCCTTCCCGGCCTTTCCCAGTTGTTGGCCTGGCCCACCGAACATCTGACGGATGCGGCCGAGCATTGGGAGGCCGTTGCCGAGCGCAACTACGGGTTGGCCAACCAGGTCTGGCGCGACTCGTCGTCGGTCGATTGGCAAGGCAACGCCGCCGACGCACTGCGCACCGCTACTCACTCTGACATGATCACCGTCAGCGCGGCAGCCGACCAGCTGCAAACGGCGGCCAAAGTTGCCCGCAGCGGCGCCTCAGATCTCTATGCAGCCCGCTCTCGGCTGCGCTACGCGCTTGAGGATGCTCAGACCGCCGGATTCGACGTGGATGAAGAGGGGTCAGTCATTGACCGGTCCACGGCCGGATCGGCCGCGCAGCGCGCCGCCCGCCAAGCCCAGGCGGAAGCTCTTGCCGCCAACATTCGCCGGCGGGCCGCACAATTGGTCGCCATCGATCAGCAAGTTGCCGGCAACATCACTGCGGCCGTGGCCGGCATTCGCGACACCTTCCCACAAAGCCCCACACCCCCGACGCCACCACCGCCGCGAAAACCCAGTATCCAAGCCGTCAACCGCCACTGGAAGCAAGATCCAGCGCCACCGCCTGGTGCCGACGCTGATTCGCCATGGAAGGACCTCCCTTCACCACGGACAATGCAAGACGTCCGAGATGCATTGCGGCAACTGCGCAAAGGGAAGAATCCGCCGGTTCGAGAATTGGATACGCCCGACGAGGTGCGGGACTTCTGGGACTGGCTTACGGGAAGCGCAGGTGATCTGCCGCCACGCGGCGATACCGCGCGAAAGGTCCTCGACGACGGTACCGAGATCAATCTTCGTCCCGACAGCTCCTCAGGCGGGCCGACCATAGAGGTGGTGACCCCGGGATCGGGGAAGAATCCGAAAGTGCACTTGCCGTTGCCATTTATCGATAACCCGCCGAATTTGTCCCCGGAACTCAATCACCCTCCGATGACCCCCGCGGCGCCAGCCCCCGGCCATCGTCTCCCAACTCCGCTGCCGCCCACGCAGTTCTTTGACCCGGCTGATGTCCCGCCATGGCTTAAAGATCCGTCGCCGCCAGGATTCAGCGTCAGCCCCGTGCAGCAACCGCCTGTGTTTGACTGGGATCGGCCGGATGCGCCAGTACCGCCGGCGGCCCACCCGACGCCGTCACCGCCGGGTGGCCAGTCGTGGCTACCGGGCGTCGCCCACGATCTCACCGAGGGAGGCAAGGCTGTGTTCGGATGGGTGGTAGTGGGCGGCGTTTTGGTTTGGACACTCGTTTCCGGTGCCGGGCAAGGTGGTGAGGCAGCCCTGCCATGAGCACATCGTCTCCGTCGCCGCGCTGGCGGCCTATCCCATCATCCTCAATTGTCGACGTGCTCTATGAAGACGAAGACATCGAAGATGTCGTCGCTTTGTCCGGAGCCGCTGCGCCGGAATGGGTGCAGCGTTCAAGTATTCCGATGAATTGGCAACTCGTTCGGCTCCCCGACGCTTCGGACCAGAGGACAGCGCGGATGGCGGTATGTGGCCCGCTCGGCGATGGCGAGTGGGAAGCTGCCGAAACGATCAGTGTTATTGGCTTCACTGGCTGGCCCGCCTTCTACGAAGTGTTTCGCAACGCCGATCGCACACTGCGCGGCCTCAACGCCACCGAGATCACCGTCCGGGTACTGCCCGTCCCGGAAATTCAATGGGCGGCCGCGGTACGCAGCAGCGGCACCGCCGTGATTGGCGACCGTAGTGTGTGGATCCAGCAGAGCAACTATGTGGCCGGTTCCGAACGGCCGCGAGCGGGCCGGTTGATCGTGCACAGCCTTTTCGTCGACTCGGCTTGTCGTGACCGTCTGGCTGATGACATCACCCAGCTGAGCGACGCCGTATACCAGGAGTACGTTGCCGCCCTCCTCAAGAACTAGCTACTAATCCGAAAATGAGGGTGACCCAGCGGGGCTGTTCAGGCGGCTGGGGTGAGGGTGACGGTGTAGCCGAGGGCCTCCAGTTGGCGTATGTGGTTGCGCTTCTGGCGGTCTGGGTTGAGGTGTTTGGTGAAATGGTCGG
>JAFAID010000590.1 GCA_019236925.1 Mycobacterium sp.
TGCAGCCCGATGCGTTTGCGCCAGCCCGGTCGCAGCGATCGCACCCGCTGGTAGCCGGTGACGACCGCGTCGTAGTGGGGGCAGCCGAACAGTTCGAGCATCGCCAGGTCGGTCTCGCGGTGACCACCATGCGCAGCGGGATCGATCAGCACCACCCCATCGCGCGTCCACATCAGGTTGCCGCTCCACAGGTCGCCGTGCAGCCGGGCCGGCGGGTCGTCGTCGTCGAAGTCGCCTGCTCGGCAGCGTGACGCGACGGCGTCGACCGCGGCACGAGTCGCAGCATCCAGGCGCGCCCCGGCCAACTCGGCCATCGGGGTCAGCCGCTCGTCGGCGTAAAACTCACCCCAGCGTCGGCGCGGCCGCAGCGACATCGGCAATGGCTGCGACAACGGCCCGAAGAACCCGGGTCCGTCCCACCCGTCGGGCCCGGCGCCGAACCCCGCTGCTCCCGCGTCGTGCGTGACGGCCAATCGGCTGCCGAACTCGAACGCCGCTGCGGGGCTTGGAATCGCCGAATCAAGCCGCCGCAGAGTAAGACTCGTCGCGTCAAACGAGACCACCCGCGCGCACGGGACGCCCCCCTCCGCACTTGAAAGCCATTGCAGCCCTGCGGCTTCCCAAGCGAAGAAACCAGTCGGTGCGGCCGGATTACGTTTGACGAAATCGGTCACGCAGTCGCGTGAGCGGCATGTACGTCGTCGGCCGGGCGCGCCTCAGTCTGCTCCTTTGCCCAGCGGTAGTCGGGTTTCCCGGCCGGCGAACGCTTGACTTCGTCGACTAGCCAAAGACTGCGTGGCACTTTGTATCCCGCGATCTCGGCCCGCACGAAACTGTCCAGCTCCGACAGCGTCGGCCGAGATCCCGGGCGGGCCTGCACGACCGCCGCCACATGCTGCCCGTAACGGGCATCGGGCACGCCGACCACCAAGGCGTCGAAGACGTCGGGATGGCCCTTGAGCGCAGCCTCGACCTCCTCGGGGTAGATCTTCTCGCCGCCGCTGTTGATCGACACCGAGCCGCGGCCCAGCATGGTGACGGTGCCGTCCTCCTCGACCTGTGCGTAGTCGCCCGGAATGGCGTAGCGCACGCCGTTGATGGTCTGGAACGTCTCGGCGGTCTTCTTCTCGTCCTTGTAGTAACCGACCGGGATGTTGCCCTTCTTGGCGATCAGACCCCGGACGCCGGAACCGGGCGTCACCTCGTTGCCGTCCTCGTCGAGGACGACGGTGCGGTGGTCGATCGTGACGCGTGGGCCGCCGCTGTGCGGCGCGTCCTTGACGACGATGCTGGTGCCGCCGAAGCCGGTCTCCGACGAGCCGATGGAATCGGTGATGACCCGGTTGGGCAGCAGCTCCAGCAGTCGCTCCTTGATGCTCGGCGAGAACAGCGCCGCGGTGCTGGCGAGCAGGAACAGCGACGACAAGTCGTACTCGTTGCCTTCGTCCTGATGGGCCAGCAAGGCGTCGAGCAGTGGCCGCGCCATCGCATCGCCGGTGAAGAACAACAGGTTCACCTTGTGGTCATGAATCGTGCGCCACACCTGGTCGGCGTTGAATTCCGGTGCGAGCACGGTGGTTTGGCCGGAGAAGATCGACATCCACATGGCCGACTGCGTGGCGCCGTGGATCATCGGCGGGATCGGATAGCGGATCATCGGCGGATTCTGCGCCGCCGCCTTGGCGAGGTCGTGCTCGTCTTTGACGAATTGGCCTGTGGCGAAGTCAGTTCCGCCGAACAACACCCGGTAGATGTCCTCGTGACGCCACATCACGCCTTTCGGGAAGCCCGTGGTGCCGCCGGTGTAGAGCAGGTAGATGTCGTCGGCGCTGCGGTCGCCGAAGTCACGCCCGGGTGCGCCCTGCGCGATCGCGGCGTAGAACTCGACGCCGCCGTAACGCTGGAAGTCGGCGTCGCTACCGTCCTCGACCACCAGGACCGTCTTGACGTTGGGGGTGTCGGGCAGCACGTTGGCGACCCGGTCGGAGTACTGGCGCTCGTGGACCAGCGCAACCATGTCGGAGTTTTCGAACAGGTAGCGCAGTTCGCCCTCGACGTAGCGGTAGTTGACGTTCACCAGGATCGCGCCGGCCTTCACGATCCCGAGCATCGCGATGACGATCTCATTGCGGTTACGGCAGTAGAGCCCGACCTTGTCGTCCTTCTTCACGCCCTGGTCGAGAAGGTAGTGCGCCAGGCGGTTGGCCTTCTCCTCCAGTTGGGCGTAGGTCAGCTGGTCGTCGCCGCAGATCAGTGCGACACGGTCAGGTACGGCATCGATGGCGTGCTCCGCCAAGTCGGCAATATTCAGGGCCACGGACCCTAAATTAGAACGTGTTACATTTCCTGACAAGTTTCAGGCCGGCACGCAGGAAGGCGATCACCCGTGAGCGAGTCAAGAAATATGGCCGGTGAAAAAGAACATGCCATCATTGAGCAGCGCGGACACACCCTGATCCTGACGCTGAACCGCCCCGAGGCCCGCAACGCACTTTCCACCGAGATGCTTTCGATCATGGTCGAGGCATGGGACCGCGTCGACAACGATCCCGACATCCGGTGCTGCATCTTGACCGGTGCCGGCGGATACTTCTGCGCGGGCATGGACCTCAAAGCCGCGACTGCCCGCCCGCCGGGTGACTCGTTCAAAGACGGCAGCTACGACCCGTCGCGCATCGATTCTCTGCTCAAGGGCCGCCGGCTGACCAAACCGCTGATCGCCGCGGTCGAGGGCCCGGCCATCGCCGGCGGCACCGAAATCTTGCAGGGCACCGACATCCGCATCGCCGGCCAGAGCGCCAAGTTCGGCATCTCGGAGGCCAAGTGGAGCCTGTATCCGATGGGCGGCTCGGCGGTGCGGCTGGTACGGCAGATCCCTTACACGGTGGCCTGCGATCTGTTGCTGACCGGGCGGCACATCACCGCCGTGGAGGCCAAGGAGATCGGGCTGATCGGCTACGTCGTTCCCGACGGCGAAGCGCTCACCAAAGCGCTTGAGATCGCCGAAGTGATCTGTAACAACGGGCCGCTGGCCGTGCAGGCGATCCTACGGACCATCCGGGAGACCGAGGGCATGCCCGAAAACGAGGCGTTCAAGCCCGACAC
>JAFAID010000090.1 GCA_019236925.1 Mycobacterium sp.
CGCCGTCGAACAGCATGATCAACAGCGCGACAACGATAGTCGTGCCGATGAAGAGCGCGACCTCATCGTGCAGGTGCCAGCGCCTGATCAGCATGCGGGCCAGCAGCTTGACCGCGTCGAGAAGCACCCGGAACGCGGACACCACCAGGGCGCCGACCGCGACAGCGACGATCAGCGTGCGCAGATAGCCCAGGGTCGTCGGGCCCTGGATGCCCATCAGCGCGGACACCTGCCGCTGCCAGGAGGCGGCCGGGATCAGCATCAACACACACGCCGTCGGCGCGATCACGACGACCGCCGCTTTCATCCAGAACAGCACCGCCGCCGGGGGCGGCCACCAGCGGGCACCCCGAAGCACCACACGGTAGATAGCCTTGCCGATCACCACGCCCAGGCCGTAGCCAAACGCTCCGTTGACGCCGCCGATCAGCCCCTGGAACACCCAGTCCCGCGGCAGCAGCGACGGCGTCAGGGACAGACAGAAGAACAAAGCGCCAAAAGCGATGCCGACGAATTTCAGCCGTAGCAGGCTCCACGCCCACACCACCAACGGATGCCGTTGGCGCGGTTGTGTATTCATCGCAGCAGTGCGGCCAGCACTCCCTCGGACGTGCTGCGCAGCTCTGCCAGGGGCACGGTGAACAGGCCCTGAACCTCCACCGCGTCCGAACCCTGGTCGACGACACCGATGCGTGCAGCCGGCAGACCCCGCGCCTCGCACATCGCGCGGAACCGACTCTCCTCGGTGCGCGGCACGGCTACCAGCACCCGGCCAGCCGACTCGGAGAACAGCATCACAAAGGGGTCGGCATCCTCGGGAAGCACGATGCGGCAACCCGTTTCGCCCGCGAGCGCCGATTCCACCACGGCCTGCGCCAGACCGCCTTCAGACAGGTCGTGGGCCGCGGACACCAGCCCGTCGCGGGACGCCGCGGTCAACACGTCGGCGAGCAGTCGCTCGCGAGCCAGATCCACCGCGGGCGGCAGTCCGCCCAGATGATCGGCGGTGACTTGCGCCCAGACTGATCCGTCGAATTCGTCACGGGTGTCGCCGAGCAGGATCAACGTCTCGCCCGGCTCGGTGCCCATCGCCGTCGGGATGCGCCGCGCGACATCGTCGATCACGCCCAACACTCCCACCACCGGGGTGGGCAGGATCGCCGTCGAGCCGGTTTGGTTGTAGAAGCTGACGTTGCCTCCGGTCACCGGAATGCCCAGTGCCGCACAGCCGTCCGCGAGACCACGCACGGCCTCGGCGAACTGCCACATCACCCCGGGGTCTTCCGGTGAGCCGAAATTGAGGCAGTTGGTCACTGCCACGGGCGTAGCGCCGGTGACGGCGACGTTGCGGTATGCCTCGGCGAGCGCGAGTTGAGCGCCGGTATAGGGGTCGAGCAGCGTGTAGCGGCCCGACGCGTCGGTCGACAGCGCGATTCCGCGGCCGGTGGACTCGTCGACCCGCAGCACACCACCGTCGGCATGTTCGGCGAGCACGGTGTTGCCACGCACGTAGCGGTCGTACTGCTCGGTGATGAGGGCACGGCTGCACAGATGCGGACTGCCCAGCAGTGCAAGCAAAGTCGCGCGCAGCTCGTCGCCAGTGGCCGGCCGGGGCAGGCCGCTCGCGCGATCGGCGTTCAGCGCGTCCTGTGAATCCGGGCGGGCGACCGGGCGCTGGTATACCGGGCCCTCGTGGGCCACGGTGCGTGGCGGCACGTCGACGACTGTCTCGCCGTGCCAGGTGATTCGTAACCGGTCACCGTCGGTGACTTCGCCGATCGTGGTGGCCAACACTTCCCACTTGCGGCACACCGCCATGAACGCGTCCACGTTCTCCGGGGCGACGACCGCGCACATCCGTTCCTGCGACTCGCTGCAGAGCACCTCGGCCGGGGTCATGTTCTTGGTGCGCAGCGGTACGGCATCCAGCTCGACGACCATGCCGCCGTCACCAGCAGAGGCTAATTCCGAAGTCGCACAGGCTATTCCAGCCCCACCGAGGTCCTGAATACCGATTACCAGGCCTTGCGCATACAACTCCAGGCAGCACTCGATGAGCACCTTTTCCATGAACGGGTCGCCGACTTGAACCGACGGCAGTTTTTTGCGGCCCGGCCCGGACTCGTCGCCGCCGAACGTCTCGGATGCCAGCACGGACACTCCGCCGATGCCGTCGAGCCCGGTCCGCGCGCCAAAGAGGATGATCTTGTTGCCCGCGCCGGAAGCGAACGCCAGATGAAGATCCTCCTGCCGGAGCACGCCCACACAGAGCGCGTTGACCAATGGGTTGCCGGCGTAGCAGGCATCGAACACGGTTTCGCCACCGATGTTGGGCAAGCCCAGTGAGTTGCCGTAGCCCCCGATCCCGCGGACGACGCCCTCGAGCACGCGGCGGGTATCCGGGGCGTCGGCGGCGCCGAACCGCAGCTGGTCCATCACCGCCACCGGTCGGGCACCCATCGCCATGATGTCGCGGACGATGCCGCCGACGCCGGTGGCCGCGCCCTGGTAGGGCTCAACGTAGGACGGGTGGTTGTGCGATTCCACTTTGAAGGTGACCGCCCAGCCGTCG
>JAFAID010000208.1 GCA_019236925.1 Mycobacterium sp.
ATGCGCTTCCTGCCGCCGGAGAAGCAGGCCCGCAAGGCCCGCGAGACGCTGGAAGTCATTGCGCCGCTGGCACATCGGCTGGGTATGGCCACGGTCAAATGGGAACTGGAGGATCTCTCGTTCGCGATCCTGCACCCGAAGAAGTACGAGGAGATCGTGCGACTGGTCGCCGGACGAGCCCCGTCGCGCGACACCTATCTGGCCAAGGTGCGCGCCGAGATCGTCGCCACCCTCAACGCGTCGAAGATCAACGCGGTGGTCGAGGGCCGGCCGAAGCACTACTGGTCGATCTACCAGAAGATGATCGTGCGGGGCCGCGACTTCGACGACATCCATGACCTGGTCGGTATCCGTATCTTGTGCGACGAGATCCGCGACTGTTACGCCGCTGTGGGCGTGGTGCATTCGCTGTGGCAGCCGATGGCCGGGAGATTCAAGGACTACATCGCCCAGCCCCGCTACGGCGTGTACCAGTCGCTGCACACCACCGTCGTCGGCCCGGAAGGCAAACCACTGGAGGTGCAGATTCGCACCCGCGACATGCACCGAACCGCCGAATACGGCATCGCGGCGCACTGGCGCTACAAGGAAACCAAGGGCCGCAACGGTGTTCCGCATCTGCAAGCCGCCGCCGAGATCGACGATATGGCCTGGATGCGTCAGCTGCTCGACTGGCAGCGAGAGGCAGCCGACCCCGGCGAGTTCCTGGAGTCGCTGCGTTACGACCTTGCGGTACAAGAGATTTTCGTGTTCACCCCGAAGGGCGACGTGATCACGCTGCCCAACGGGTCGACCCCGATCGACTTCGCCTACGCCGTGCACACCGAGGTCGGCCACCGATGCATCGGCGCCCGGGTGAACGGCCGGCTGGTGGCGCTGGAGCGCAAGCTGGAAAACGGCGAGGTCGTCGAGGTGTTCACCTCTAAGGCGCCCAACGCCGGGCCGTCGCGGGACTGGCAGCAGTTCGTGGTGTCGCCGCGGGCCAAAGCCAAGATCCGCCAGTGGTTCGCCAAGGAGCGCCGCGAGGAAGCACTGGAGAGCGGCAAAGAGGCGATCACCCGCGAAGTCCGTCGCGGCGGACTTCCGTTGCAGCGCTTGGTCAACGGCGGATCCATGGCGGCAGTGGCCAACGAGCTGCACTATGCCGACATATCGGCGCTGTACACCGCAGTCGGCGAGGGTCATGTGTCGGCCAAGCATGTGGTGCAGCGGCTGCTGGCCGAGCTGGGCGGTATCGAACAGGCCGAGGAGGATCTCGCCGAGCGGTCCACTCCGGCGACCATGCCGCGGCGTTCGCGCAGCACCGACGACGTCGGGGTGGCCGTGCCCGGCGCCCCGGGCGTCTTGAGCAAGCTCGCCAAGTGCTGCACGCCGGTGCCCGGCGACCAGATCATGGGATTCGTCACCCGCGGTGGTGGAGTCAGCGTGCACCGCACCGACTGCACCAACGCCGCGTCGCTGCAGCAGCAGGCCGAGCGCATCATCGAGGTGCACTGGGCGCCGTCTGCGTCGTCGGTGTTTTTGGTGGCCATTCAGGTCGAGGCGCTCGACCGGCACCGACTGCTGTCGGACATAACGCGGGTGCTGGCCGACGAGAAAGTGAACATCCTGTCGGCCTCGGTGACCACGTCGGGTGATCGGGTGGCGATCAGCCGCTTCACTTTCGAGATGGGCGACCCCAAGCATCTGGGGCATCTGCTGGATGTGGTCCGCAATGTCGAGGGTGTCTACGACGTGTACCGGGTGACATCCGCGGCCTGAGCCGCCGAACATATGGCGCCGGACAGTGACCAGATAACCACGGCCGGACAGCGGGCTCTCGTCATGGGAGCCAGCGGCAATGTGGGCGCCTGCGTCACCCGTCACCTGGTATCTGGTGGCGCCGATGTGCGGGTTCTGTTACGAAAGTCGAGTTCCACGAAGGGAATCGAAGGCCTCGACGTCGAGCGGTGTTATGGCGGCATTTCCGACACGGCAGATGTCGCCGCGGCCATGTCCGATCGCGACGTTGTCTACTACTGCGTCGTGGACACCAGGGCTGAGCTGCGAGATCCCGCTCCGCTGTTCGAGACCAACGTCAACGGCCTGCGGAAGGTTCTCGGCGTCGCGGTGAACGCGAATCTGCGGCGGTTCGTTTTTCTGAGCACGATCGGCACCATCGCCATCGGCAGGAACGGCGAAACCGTCGACGAGGACACGCCATTCAACTGGTCCGACCAAGCCGGTAGCTACATCGAGTCGCGTCGCCAGGCCGAGCAGTTGGTGTTCTCCTACGCCGCAAATCACGGGCTGCCCGCCGTGGTGGCCAATGTATCGAATCCATACGGGCCGCCCGATTGGCAGCCGCGCCAGGGGATGTTCGTGCAGCTCGCCGCGCTCGGCAGACTGCCGTTCTATATCCGGGGCGTCGGGGCTGAGGTGGTCGGTATCGACGACGTCGCCGACGCGCTGCTGCTGGCCGCCCAACGGGGACGAATCGGCCAGCGCTACATCATTTCTGAGCGTTACATGACGCAGCGTGAACTGGTGACCGTCGCCGCGGAGGCAGTTGGCGCGCGGCCGCCGCGACTGGGTATCCCGATGGCACTGGTTTACCGGTTTGCGCAACTGTCCGACGCCGTCGGATCGCTCATCCACCGTGACATCCCGATCAGCAGGCAGAGCGCCCGGCTAATTGAACTGACTTCGCCGGCCAGTCATGACAAAGCCACCCGTGAACTCGGCTGGTATCCGACGCCCACCGAACACTTCATCCAACGAGCCGCCCAAACCCACGTAGCCAGAAGCCGGGCGATCAGCTCAGGCGCGCCGAGGTGATGGTGACTTGGGTGCCGGGCTGACCGTCCTCGCCGCCACCGGCGACACCGGCCGCGGCGATCTTGTCCAACGTCGCCAGGCCGGTGGCGTCGATGGTGCCGAACACGGTGTATGCCGGGGGCAACTGCGAGTCCTTGTACACCAAGAAGAACTGGCTGCCGTTCGTGTTCGGTCCGCCGTTGGCCATCGCCAGCGTGCCTCGCGGATACACGACGGGCCGCTTCAGCGCCGGATCGCCGGGCGGGTACTGATCGGCCGGGTACTCGTCGGCGAATTGATAACCCGGCCCACCCGTGCCGTCGCCCGTCGGGTCACCGCACTGCAACACGGACAACCCCGGCGAGGTGGTCAGCCGGTGACACTGGGTGCCGTCGAAGAACTTCTGCTTTGCCAGGCTGACGAAACTGTTGACGGTGCACGGTGATTCGTTGTTCGCGAGCTTCAGGCCGATCTTGCCCCGGTTGGTGACGATAGTCAGGCCGATGTGAGCGGGATCGGTCGGCACTTCGCCGTCCCCTGGTGGGGTCACCGTGCTGCTGGCGGCATCGGTGGACGGTGTGTACTGGCAGCTGGCCCCCAGGGTGGCGGACGGGACGAATGGCGGCAGCTGCGACAGGGCCGGCCGCGCGGCCGGGGCCGAGCTCGTCGCGGTGGTGCTGCTCGTGGTCGCGGACGTCGTGGTCGGGGCGGCCGACGACGTCGAGGTGACGCCGGTATCGGAGGTTGTCGCGGTGACAATTACCAGAGCGATCAGCCCGAACAGCGCCACCGCCGCTACGGTCAATCCGACGAGGAGACCCACGTTGTGGCTCTCCTCGGATTCTGCGGCTGGGCCTGGCTGCTCGCGCGGCGGTCGCGCGGTGGCCTGCGATCCTGGTGCCGGTGTCGGAGTCGTCCGAGTCGTCCGAGTCGGCGCGCTCGGCGGTGGGATGAAACGACCCTCCAACGCTGCTCTTGCGGCCGCGGCCAACTGCGGGGCCGTCTGGTAGCGAGCCTGCGGGCTTTTCGCCATGCCCGCGGCGATCACTGCGTTGAGTGCCGGCGGTATACCGGGGGAGAACGTCGAGGGTCGCGGCGGCGGTGCGCTGAGGTGCCCGGCACGCTGTTCTTCCAAGCTATCTCCCGGAAACGGCTGTTGGCCGGTCAGGCATTTGTGCAACACGCAGGCAAGCGAATAGACGTCGGATCGGTAATCGCCTGCGCCGCTGAACCTTTCGGGCGCCATGTAGGCGCCGGGGACATGGCCCACGCCGCCCACGGCGGTATCCTCGGCGCTGCGGGCCAATCCGAAGTCGGTCAGGTAGACGAAATCATCCGGTGGCGCGACCAAGATGTTCGCCGGCTTGACGTCGCGATGGACCAGGCCCTCCCGGTGGGCGCTGTCGAGGGCCGCGGCGACTTGCTCGGTGATCGCGACCGCGCGTGCGGGAAGTAGGTGGCCGCCTTCGTTTCTGATCAGGCGACCGAGGTTGCAGCCGTCGATCAGCTGCATGTCCACATAGAGCTGGCCGCCGACCTGGCCATAGTTGTGGATCGGCACCACGTGGGGGTTGTTGAGGCCGGCCGCGGCAGGTAACTCGCGGCGGAACTGTTGGACAAACTGAGGATCTTCCTCCAGCTCCGCCCTCAGCACCTTGACGGCGACTACCTCGTTGGTGGCGGCATCATCTGTCCTACGGGCTCGGTAAACCTTTCCCGTTGTGCCACGCCCGATTAAATCGAAAAGCTCGTAGCGCCCGAATGTCGTCACCTGCACAAAGAATTCTCCTGTTAGCCGAAGGCTCGATCAGTCCAGCCGCACCGACTTGATCGTTACTTCGGTGGTTGGCTGGCCGTCCTGACCGCCACCGGCGACGCCGCCCTTGGCGATCTTGTCCAGGGTGGCCAGGCCGTCCTGTTGGATCTCGCCGAAGACTGTGTATTCGGGTGGTAGCTGCGTGTCCTTGTACACCATGAAGAACTGGCTGCCGTTGGTGTTTGGTCCGGCGTTGGCCATGGCCAGGGTACCGCGCGGGTAGACCACCGGCTCGTGCACCGCAGGATCGTCAGGCTTGTACTGATCGGTCGGGTACTCGTTGGGGAACTGATAGCCCGGCCCGCCGGTGCCGTCGCCGGTCGGGTCGCCGCACTGCAACACCGACGATGTCGGCGAGGCGGTAAGCCGGTGGCATTTGGTGTTGTCGAAGAACTTTTGCTGCGCCAGGCTGATGAAACTATTGACTGTGCAAGGTGATTCGTTGTTGGCGAGCAGCAGGCCGACGTTGCCCTGGTTAGTGACCATGCTGACACTGACCTGCGCCGGCTCGGTGGGCACCTTGCCTTGCCTCGGCAGGTTCACCGGCTTGCCGGCCTGCTCTGCGGAAGGCTCATATTGGCAGTTGGCGCCCAGGTCGGCGGCCGGCTTGAACGCCGGTAAGGGCGGTGTACCCGACGAGGTGCCCGGAGCGGCGCTGGTGGACGAGCTCCCGGTTGCCGAAGCCTGGATGTTCTTGTGCTCCCGATTGGTCAGAAAGACCGTGGCTACCACTGCGACGATCACGACCACGGCCGCGACCGACCCTCCGACGATGGCCAGCATCCGACGACGACGAGCCTGCTGGGCGCGGCGTTCCAGCTGCCGCTCAAGTTTGCGCTTGGCTGTCGCACGTCGCTGTTCGTTGGTCGGCACCGCCGATATCCCTCCGTGGTTGTGTGCTGAGTCAGCAAAGAGTGTGCCAGTTGATGCTGGATAGGGGCGTCGCGACCCGGCTCGCCGGCCGACGCTCCGGTGCCCGCGTCCACTCCGGAGCCCGGCAATGGGAAACTGGAGAACGTGTTCATCACCGGATTTCCCGCCGGGTTCCTGCAGTGCAACTGCTACGTGCTGGCGCCGCACCCTGGAGCGGACGCCATCGTCGTCGACCCCGGCCAGCGGGCGATGGGCCAGCTGCGGCGCATTCTGGACGAGAATCGGCTGACGCCGGCGGCGGTGCTGCTCACCCACGGCCATATTGACCACATCTGGTCGGCGCAGAAGGTGTCCGACACCTTCGGCTGCCCCGCCTACATCCATCCTGAGGATCGGTTCATGCTGACCGACCCCATCAAAGACTTCGGCCCGAAGCTGGGCCAGCTGCTGCTGGCGGCGATGTTCCGCGAGCCCAAACAGGTCGTCGAACTGGACCGAGACGGCGACAAGATCGACCTGGCCGGGATCAGCGTCACCGTCGACCACACGCCGGGCCACACCCGCGGATCGGTGGTCTTCCGGGTCCGTGCGGCGACGATACGGGCTGGCGCAGCGCGAGGAGGAGCCGGACAACTCGGCAGTGACGAGAACGACGTGGTATTGACCGGCGACACGCTGTTCGAGCGCTCGATCGGCCGCAGCGACCTATTCGGCGGCAGCGGGCGCGACCTGCTGCGTTCGATCGTCGACAAGCTGCTGGTCCTCGACGACAAGACCGTCGTGCTGCCCGGACACGGCAATGCCACCACCATCGGTGCCGAGCGGCGGTTCAACCCGTTCCTCGAGGGGCTGAGCCCTTGAGCGAATTCTCTGGGCCCAGGGGCGTACCGGACTACGTGCCGCCGGACTCGGCGCGGTTCGTCGCGGTGCGGGCGGGGCTGCTCGACGCCGCCCGCCGGGCCGGCTACAGCGACATCGAGGTGGCGATTTTCGAAGACACCGCGCTGTTCGAGCGCGGCGTGGGCGAGTCAACCGACGTGGTGACCAAGGAGATGTACACGTTCGTCGACCGCGGCGGCCGCTCGGTGACGCTGCGGCCGGAGGGCACCGCCGGGGTAGTGCGCGCGGTGATCGAGCACGGCCTGGATCGCGGCGCGCTGCCGATCAAGCTGTGCTACGCGGGCCCGTTCTTCCGCTACGAGCGGCCTCAGGCCGGTCGCTACCGCCAGATGCAGCAAGTCGGTGTGGAGGCGATCGGTGTCGATGACCCGGCGTTGGACGCCGAGGTGATCGCTGTCGCCGACGCCGGATTCCGCTCGCTTGGCCTGGACGGGTTCCGACTGGAAATCACCTCGTTGGGCGACAACACCTGCCGTCCGCAATACCGGGAGCTCTTGCAGGACTTCCTGTTTCAGCTCGATCTTGACGAGGAAACCCGCAAGCGCGCCGCGATCAACCCGCTGCGGGTGCTCGACGACAAGCGTCCGGAAGTCAAGGCGATGACGGCCGACGCGCCGGTGATGCTCGACCACCTCTCCGATGTGGCCAAGCAGCATTTCGAGACCGTGCTGGCGCACCTCGATGCGCTGGGCGTGCCCTATGTCATCAACCCGCGGATGGTCCGCGGGTTGGACTACTACACCAAGACCACCTTCGAGTTCGTGCACGACGGGTTGGGCGCCCAGTCCGGCATCGGCGGCGGCGGCCGCTACGACGGTCTGATGCGCCAACTCGGCGGACAGGATCTCTCGGGTATCGGGTTCGGTATCGGTGTGGACCGCACGCTGCTGGCGCTGCGGGCCGAGGGCAAAGAGGTCGGGCAGACCGCCCGGTGCGAGGTGTTCGCAGTGCCGCTGGGCGAGCAGGCCAAATTGCGGCTGGCGGTGTTGGCCGGGCAGCTGCGGGCCGCCGGTGTGCGCGTGGATGTGGCTTACGGCGACCGCGGCTTGAAGGGCGCGATGCGTGCCGCCGACCGGTCCGGTGCACGCCTGGCGTTGGTCGCCGGTGAACGCGACATCGAGGCCGGGACCGTCGGCGTGAAGGATCTTTCGACGGGTGAGCAAGTCGATGTGGCGACGGACTCCGTTGTTGCCGAGGTTCTTTCGCGTTTAGTTCGGTAGCTGGCGGAC
>JAFAID010000567.1 GCA_019236925.1 Mycobacterium sp.
CTTTCGCCTCGTCCTGGCCAACCAGAGTATGCGGCGGATCCTCGTCGGCATCCAGGTCGTTCGTCCTCGCTGCGCTGCGGGCGCTCCACCTTGACCCCGACTGCGGTCCACCGCGCCAAACATGGGCCAGAACAAGGCCAAACAACAAGAAATGGCCAATGGATCCCAACCTTTACGGGGGTCCTCAACACAGATAAGGAACCGGTGGCCGAGCACGAGAGCGTGTGGAGTGATCTGCAGGGTGTCCCGTTCATGCAGGGCTACCTCGATGCCGCTGGCGTGCGAACCCGCTACCTGCGTGCCGGCGACCCGGCCAAGCCGGTGCTCATGCTGTTGCACGGGTCGGGCGGCCATGCCGAGGCGTATGTCCGCAATCTGGAGGCGCACGCCGAGCATTTCTGGACGTGGTCGATCGACATGCTGGGGCACGGCTACACCGACAAGCCCGGTCATCCGCTCGAGGTTGGCCACTACGTCGAACACCTGATGGCGGTCTTCGACGCCATCGGCGCCAAGCGCGCCAGCCTGTCGGGTGAATCACTCGGCGGCTGGGTTGCCGCCCGTGCCGCCGTCGACCATCCCGACAAGGTCGACCGACTGGTCCTCAACACCGCCGGCGGCTCGCAGGCCGATCCCGAGGTGATGCAGCGGATCATCACCCTGTCCATGGCCGCCGCGGAGAATCCGACCTGGGAAACCGTGCAAGCGCGGATCAAGTGGTTGATGGCCGACAAGTCCAAGGACTACGACGATCTGGTCGCCAGCCGTCAGCGGGTGTACCGCCAGCCGGGCTTCATAGCGGCGATGCGCGACATCATGGCGTTGCAGGATCCCGAGATCCGGGCCCGCAACCTTTTGGGCCCGGCCGAGTATGGGTCGATCACCGCGCCCACGATGGTGTTGTGGACCAGCGATGACCCGACCGCCGATGTCGCCGAGGGCCGCCGCATCGCGTCGATGATCCCCGGCGCGCGATTCGAGCTGATGCCCGGATGCGGGCACTGGCCACAGTACGAGGACGCCAAGACCTTCAACCGCCTGCATCTCGACTTCCTGCTGGGGCGCTGACGGTGGCCGATAACCACGAGGTCAAGGATGTAGACGTCGACGTCCTCGTGGTCGGCGCCGGCCCGGTCGGTCTGACCCTGGCCAATATCCTTGGCCTGCAAGGTGTACGCACCGTGGTGGTCGACGAACGCGCGACGCTGATCGACTATCCCCGCGGCGTGGGGCTTGACGACGAGTCGTTGCGCACCTTTCAGGCGATCGGTCTGGTCGATCGCATCCTGCCCCACACGGTGCCGAACCAGATCCTGCGATTCGTAGACGCCAAACATCGGGTGCTTGCCGAAATGGCCCCACCCGACGCGCGTTTCGGCTGGCCTAAGCGCAACGGCTTCGTGCAGCCGCTGGTCGACGCCGAATTGCTCGGCGGCTTAGACAGATTCGAGCACGTCGACGTGTGGTGGGACCATCCCATGACATCGTGCACCGAAACTGCCGATGCGGTGACCGTTGAACTCGACGGCGAGGCTGGCCGAAAGAACCTGCGAGCGCGTTATGTTGTCGGCTGCGACGGCGGGCGTAGCACCACTCGGCGGCTGATGGGCGTGTCCTTCGACGGCACCACCTCCCCGACGCGCTGGCTGGTCGTCGACGTCGCCAATGATCCGCTGGGACATCCCAATAGCGAGGTCGGTGCCGATCCGCAGCGCCCCTACGCCTCGATCTCGATCGCGCACGGAATTCGCCGCTTCGAGTTCATGATTCACGCCGACGAGACCGACGAGCAGGCCGAGGATCCGGCCTTTCTCGCGCGCATGCTTGCCTACTTTGTCCCCCACCCGGACCGAGTCGAGGTGATCCGGCATCGGGTTTACACCCATCATTCGCGGATCGCCGGGGCATTTCGGCGGGGCCGGCTTCTGCTCGCAGGTGACGCCGCCCATCTGATGCCGGTGTGGCAGGGGCAGGGCTACAACAGCGGTATCCGCGACGCAGCGAATCTGGGTTGGAAGCTTGCCGCGGTGGTAACCGGATACGCCGAGGATGCGTTGCTCGACACCTACGACGTGGAACGCCGCAAGCATGCCCGGGCGATGATCGACCTGTCGACGATGGTAGGCCGGGTCATCTCTCCGACCAATCGGCGAGTCGCCGCGGTTCGCGACCTGGTGGTGCGTTCAGCGTCAATTGTGCCTTCGCTCAAGCGGTATGTGCTAGAGATGCGGTTCAAGCCGATGCCGCGATACGAGCAGGGGGCGGTCGTGCACTCCGAGCCCCGTCGCACCGACTCGCCGGTCGGCACCTTGTTCGTGCAACCCCGCGTCGACACCCGCGAACAGCAGAACGTCCTGCTCGACGACGTCCTGGGCGGGTGGTTCGCCGTGTTGTGCTGGAACAACAATCCGCGCGAAATTCTCGGAGCTAAAGCGTTTGCGAGCTGGAAGGCGCTGGGCGCGAAGTTCGTAGCGGCGCGGCCACTGTGCCAGCTGCACTGGACCGGGCACGACGATCCGGACGTGCTGGTCGTCGGCGACCGCGGCGGCCTCAAAGCCTGGTTTGACACTCACCAAGAGTCCGTGCTGTTTCTGCGTCCCGACCGTTGCATCGCGGGCGCCTCTATCGCTCAACTCGCGCCCGAGCTGAGTGCCTCGCTCTTCGACGTCCTCACCCTGACACCGGGAGGCAACCGTGCCGCTAGCCCTGTGCTGTATGTCTCACAGCCCGCTACTGAATCTGCCAGGGCCGGCGCAGGACCTCCTTGATGACATCGACGGCGCGCTGGCGCAGGCAAGGGAATTCGTCGAAGGCTTCAACCCGGAGCTTGTCGTCATCTTCGCGCCGGACCACTACAACGGCTTCTTCTACAAGCTGATGCCACCGTTCTGCATCGGCACCGAAGCGCAGGGGGTCGGCGACTACGGCACTCACAAAGGGCCGCTCGACGTTCCCGAAGCCACTGCGGTCGCCTGCGCGAAAGCTGTCCTGTCGGCCGGTGTCGACATCGCCATCTCGGCGAACATGGACGTCGACCACGGCACCGTTCAGCCGTTGGAAAAATTGTTCGGCCGCGCGACGGCGCGCCCGGTGATACCGATTTTCATCAATTCGGTCGCCACCCCGCTGGGGCCGCTGCATCGCTGCCGGACGCTCGGCACCGCGGTCGGCAGGTATTTGGCCACCCTGAACAAGCGCGTCCTGGTGATGGGATCCGGTGGGCTGTCGCATGATCCGCCGGTCCCAACGCTGGCAACGGCGACACCGGCAGTCGTGGAACGCATTGTGCACGGCCGGCCGATGACCTCCGAACAGCGGCTCGCGCGGCAGACCGCGGTGATGGATGCGGCCAGAAGCTTCGCGAACGGAGGCAGCGAGTTACAACCCCTCAACCCGGCCTGGGATCAGCGATTCCTCGACATCCTTGACAGCGGGGAGCTCGACGAGTTGGACAAGTGGTCCAACTCGTTCATCGCGCAACAGGGTGGCAACTCCGCCCACGAGATCCGCACCTGGGTGGCCGCTTTCGCGGCGCTGGCATCCGCGGGCCCATACCAGACCGCGGCGCGTTACTACCGTCCGGCCGCCGAGTTGATCGCCGGTTTCGCCGTTAGGACGGCGGTGCCGACATGACGCACGAGGTCGACGTATTGGTCATCGGTTCCGGAGGCGGCGGCATGACGGCGGCTCTGGCCGCCCACGCTTCCGGCCTGAAGACACTGGTCGTCGAAAAGTCCAGCCATTTCGGCGGTTCCACCGCGCTGTCGGGAGGCGGCATCTGGGTGCCCGGAGCGCCGGCGCAGCGCCGGGCAGGGTACACGCCGTCGCCGGACGGCGTTGTCGACTACATGCGCCGGATCACCGATGGCCTGGTCAGCGACGCGCGCATCCAGCAATACGTCGATTCGGCACCGGAAATGATGGAGTTTCTCGAGCGGCTGAGCCCGTGGTTCGAGTTCGTGTGGAAACCCGGCTACGCCGACTACTACCCGGAACTGCCCGGCGGTTCCGAGCTCGGCAGCACCATCAACGTTCCCCCGATCGACTTGCGCACGTTGGCGGAGGAAGAACAACATCTGCTTGCGCCGTTGGCGTTGGCGCCGCGGGGAATCTGGCTGGGGCCCAAAGAACTTCGGTCGTTCTACCAAGTCCGCCAGTCATGGGCTGGCAAGGGCGTTCTCGTCAAGTTGGTGTGGCGGATGATCAGGGCCCGCGTCTTCGGCGACCGGATCGCGGCGATCGGCCAGTCGCTTGCGGCGCGGCTGCGGCTGGCGATGAAGGACCGCGGTGTCCCGCTGTGGCTGGACTCACCGATGACCGAACTGCTCACCGACGAGGACGGGTCGGTGACGGGGGCGGCCGTCGTGAAAGACGGTACACCGCTGCGGATCTACGCCAGACGGGGAGTCATCCTGGCGACCGGCGGATTCGATCACGACCTCGCGTGGCGCAAGGAGCACCAGCCGACCGTCGAACAGGATTGGAGCTTCGGTAACCCCGCCGCTACCGGGGACGGGATTCGTGCGGGCCAGAAAGTCGGTGCCGCTGCCGACCTGCTCGATGAGGCCTGGTGGTTTCCGGCCATCCAATGGCCTGATGGCCGAATGCAATTCATGCTCAATGAGCGGATGATGCCGTCGCAGTTCATCGTCAACGGCGAAGGAAAGCGCTTCATCAACGAGGCGGCGCCCTACATGGACTTCGGCCACGCCATGATCGAGGGCCAGAGATCCGGCGTCACCCATATCCCGTGCTGGCTCATCACCGATCATCGGTCCTTCAATCGCTATGTCGTCGGCGGACATCTTCCGCTGCCCAAGATTCCTGGCGCACCGGTGCCCACTGGGCGAAAGATGCCCAAAGCCTGGTTGGAATCGGGCGTGGTCAAGGCGGCGAGAAGCTGGGATGAACTTGCCACCAAGATCGCAGTGCCGGCAGGCCAACTGCGCGACACCGCGACACGTTTCAACGAGCTGGCCCACAGCGGCCACGACGACGACTTCAACAGGGGTGACAGCGTTTACGACAATTACTACGGAGACCCGACTCTGCCCAACCCCAATCTGTATCCGCTCGGCAAACCGCCCTACTACGCCTTCCGGGTCGTCCTCGGCGACCTGGGCACATCGGGTGGTCTGCGCACGGACGAATATGCCCGGGTGCTGCGCACCGACGGCAGCGTCGTACCCGGGCTCTACGCCGTGGGCAACACCTCGGCGGCGGTGATGGGACGCAGTTACGCCGGTGCCGGCGCGACCATCGGGCCGGCGATGACCTTCGGCTACGTCGCGGCCAAACACCTCGTCAGTGAAAACTTCACTCGTTCAATTGTTTCAGGAGGTACTAGTTGAAAATCTCATTGTTCTACGAATTCGCCCTACCCCGCCCGTGGACAGCGGACGACGAGCACGTCCTGCTGAAGGACTGCCTCGATGAGGTCGAGTTGGCCGACAAGGCCGGCTTCTCCACGGTCTAGCTGACCGAGCACCACTTCCTGGAGGAGTATTGCCATTCCACCGCACCGGAGATGTTTTTGGCCGCAGCCAGCCAGCGGACCAAGAACATCCGGCTGGGGTTCGGCATCATGCATCTCCCGCCGGCCGTCAACCATCCGGCCCGGGTCGCG
>JAFAID010000456.1 GCA_019236925.1 Mycobacterium sp.
ATTCCCCACTGCTGCCTCCCGTAGGAGTCTGGGCCGTATCTCAGTCCCAGTGTGGCCGGACACCCTCTCAGGCCGGCTACCCGTCGTCGCCTTGGTAGGCCATCACCCCACCAACAAGCTGATAGGCCGCGGGCCCATCCCACACCGTTAAAAACTTTCCACCACAACCCATGCAGGCCGCGGTCCTATCCGGTATTAGACCCAGTTTCCCAAGCTTATCCCGAAGTGCAGGGCAGATCACCCACGTGTTACTCACCCGTTCGCCACTCGAGTACCCCCGAAAGGGCCTTTCCGTTCGACTTGCATGTGTTAAGCACGCCGCCAGCGTTCGTCCTGAGCCAGGATCAAACTCTCCAAACAAAAACCCCCACCAACAGGCGGGCAGAATCCAATCAGAGAAACCTGACACGACACCAAAAACTGGCATCAAAAAAACAACCACACCTCACACACGGGGAAGTGCAAAAAGCGTGGCCAAAAAAACAACAACAAAAACAAAACCACCAAACACACTATTGAGTTCTCAAACAACACCCTCCCGGCCGCGCAACAAACCTCGCGGCTATTGGCCGCTTGGTCGCTGTACGGACGGCGAGAGACCCACCGAAGTGGAACTTCCCTCTGGGACATCGTCGCGCTCTACGGCTAAGCCGCGTCGCGACGACTCGATCAAGTTACGCGAGCCGAAACGCTGAGTCAAGCATCCTGCTCGACGGGGTGCTTCAGGTCTCGCAACGTCATTGAACGCGCTCGACCCCGGCGATATTCCGCTTGCCCCGACGCAACACCAGCCAGCGTCCATGCAGGAAGTCGGTCGGTCGGGGCACCCACTCTTCGTCGTCGATCTTGGTGTTGTTGACGGACACGCCGCCCTCGGCGATCGTGCGTCGCGCGGCGCCTTTGCTCTGCGAGAGCCCACTGGCGACCAGCAGGTCGACGATCCCGTCCGGCGAACCAGGCTTCAACTCCGACACCGAAGTCTCGCGTAGCGCGGCCGTGAGCGTGGACTCATCCAACCGAGTGAGCTCCCCGCGGCCGAACAACGCCTGGCTTGCGTGTTCAACGGCCTCGGTGGCTTGTTCGCCGTGCACAAGCGTGGTGAGTTCACGCGCCAGTCGCCGTTGTGCGGCACGTTCGTGCGGCCGTGCGGCGGTGGCCTCCTCGAGTTCGGCCACCTCGTCGGCCGACAGGAAGGTGAACCAACGCAGGTATCGCATGACGTCGGCATCGGCCGTGTTGACGAAGTACTGGTACCAGGCGTACGGAGTCGTCATCTCTGGGTCCAGCCAGACGTTGCCGCCGCCGGTGGACTTGCCGAACTTCGTGCCGTCGGCGGAGGTCACCAGCGGAACGGTGACGGCGTGCACGGACGCTGAAAGCTTCTGGCGCACCAAGCGCACCCCGGCGATGATGTTGCCCCACTGGTCGGATCCGCCGATCTGCAGCACACAGTGATGGCGCTGGTAAAGCTCGACGTAGTCGTTGGCCTGCAGCAGCATGTAGCTGAACTCGGTGTAGGAGATCCCCTCGCCCTCCAGACGCCGACGGACAGTGTCCCGGTCCAGCATCACGTTGACCGAGAAGTGCTTGCCGACGTCGCGCAGCAACTCAATCGCTGACATCGCACTGGTCCACTCCAAGTTGTTTTCGACGATGGCACCGGTGGGTGAGTCGTCGAAATCGACGAAGCGCTCCAGTTGCCCGCGGATCCGCTCGGTCCATCCCTGGACGGTTTCGGCGGCGTTGAGCACCCGTTCGCCAGTCTCGCGGGGGTCGCCGATCAGGCCGGTTGCGCCGCCGGCGAGGACGATCGGCCGGTGGCCGGCGCGCTGGAAGCGCCGTAGAGCCAACAGCGGCACCAGGTGTCCGGCGTGCAGGCTGGGCGCGGTGGGATCGAATCCCGCGTACAGCGTGATCGGACCCCGGGCAGCCTCGGCGGCCAGCGCATCCAGGTCGGTGGACTGTGCGATCAGTCCACGCCAGTGCAGCTCGTCGAGGATTGTCGTGCCCACAGTGGTAGATCTTCTCGCACCGGCGCCTCGACTCAATCACTGGCGCCCGGCGCCGGCGCTCGTGGGCTACGCCGGTAGGCCGAGACCTCCGCTCGACCCGGTAACCACAGCCGCCAGGGCCGGTCGGCGGCCTGGCTGATGCCAACCCGAGGCCCGGCAACTGCGTCCAGGGTGTCGTTGAGGCTCAACCGCACCGGACTGTCGGCGTCAAACAGGTCGATGCCGTTGTCGGCCATGGTGATTCCCAAAGCCGAGCAGAGATTTCCCGGTCCGCGCGCCAGCGCGATGCTGCGGATGGGCGCACCGCGCCGCGACTGGGCGACGTCGAGACCGGTCTCGATCGCAGCCGCCCTCAGCAGCACCGCAGCGGCAACTCCGTCAGCGCCGCAGACCACATTTGCGCACACGTGGATGCCGTGGCTGCGGTAGGTGTAGAGCCGACCCGGGGGGCCGAACATCACTGTGTTGCGACCGGTGGGACCGCGATAGGAGTGCGCCGCGGCATCCGGCCACGGACCGTCGGGCACCCCGCCATAGGCCTCTACCTCGACGATCATGGCGGTGACGCCGCGTCCGGTGAGGGTGGCGCCGAGGAGTCGCTGCGCCGCTCCGACCGGGTCGGCCACGAGTTGGTCAGCGCCCATCGGACAGATTCTGCCGTGACCCTTGACAGCGGTGCAGCAGAGGCGCATATTCACCATATGATGAGTTCATCACGCGATGAATTATTCAAGAACGGCCACGCAGTCGCCGTCGACATCAGTCACTTGCGGGTGATCCGCGGCAAACGCCCCGCGCTGCACGATTTCTCGGTTCGCATCGGCCGCGGCAGCATTACCGGCCTGCTCGGTCCCTCGGGCTGCGGCAAGACCACGCTGATGCGTTGCATTGTGGGCACCCAGCTCATCGCTTCGGGCACGGTCCGGGTGCTCGGTCTACCGGCCGGGTCAGCAGCCCTGCGCCGCCGGATCGGATACCTGCCTCAGGACCCGACGATCTACAACGACCTGCGAATCGTCGACAATGTCCGCTATTTTGCGTCGCTTTACGGTTTTGACCGCCGGGCCGCCGACGTCGCGATTGACCGGGTGGGGCTCGCCGATCACAGCACTGCCTACTGCGGCAATCTCTCGGGTGGTCAGCGTACCCGGGTGTCGCTCGCGTGCGCGCTGGTGTGCCAACCCGAGTTGCTCGTTCTGGACGAACCCACAGTGGGATTGGACCCCGTGCTGCGGGCAGATCTCTGGGAGCAATTCACCGAGCTGGCCCGCGCCGGGACCACGCTGCTCGTTTCCAGCCATGTGATGGACGAAGCCGACCACTGCGGTGACCTGTTGCTGATGCGCGACGGTCACTTGGTCACGCACACCAATCCGACCCGACTACGAGAGGACACCGGATGCACGTCACTGGAGGACGCGTTTCTGTCCATCATCAAGCGCAGCATGAAGCGCCAGGCCGGTTAGGCCTGAAGGGGTACACCGCGACAACAACCCGGATCTTGCGGCAGCTGGCCGCCGATCACCGCAGTGTCGCGATGATCCTGGCCGTGCCGGTGCTGGTTATCACGTTGATGTACTTCATGTTCCAGAACGCCCCGCACCGGCCCGGTACCCCGTCGCCGTTCAACAACGCTTGCCTGATCCTGCTCGGACTGTTCCCGCTTTTCGTGATGTTCATCATCACGGCGATCACCATGCAGCGCGAAAGGGCTTCGGGAACATTAGAGCGCATCCTGACGACTCCGCTGCGCCGACTCGACCTGCTGATCGCTTATGGGACAGCCTTTTCGATCGCCGCGGCGGTGCAAGCCACCTTGGCCTGCGGCGTCTCGTTTTGGCTGCTCGGCTTCAAAACCGCGGGCAGCCCGTTCTGGGTGTTCCTTATCGCGATCGTCAACGCCGTGCTCGGCGTCGGCCTCGGACTGTTGTGTAGTGCGTTCGCGCGCACGGAGTTTCAGGCCGTGCAGTTCATCCCGCTGGTCATGG
This sequence comes from Mycobacterium sp., assembly GCA_019236925.1. Classification (GTDB taxonomy): domain Bacteria; phylum Actinomycetota; class Actinomycetes; order Mycobacteriales; family Mycobacteriaceae; genus Mycobacterium. Next base: position 4,001 of record JAFAID010000456.1, read on the forward strand.
TGCCGCAGCTTCTGCTGGCCGGGATCATCGTTCCGCGGGCACTGATGCCGACGTGGCTGCACTGGATTAGCAACCTGATGCCGGCCAGCTATGCCCTGGAGGCACTGCAACAGGTCGGCGCGCATACCGAGCTGACCGGAGTCGCGGTACGAGACATTCTGGCCGTGTTGGGGTTTGCCCTTGCCGCACTATGCCTGGCCGCCGCCACCCTTCGCCGACGGACACCCTAGCGTGACGGCCACCAACGCCGGACGCAGGCGACCAGGTCGTCCAGCAGGCAGCTCGAATACGCGTGATCGGATTCTGGGTAGTGCGCGAGAACTATTTGCCCGCAATGGGATTAACAATACCTCGATACGCGCGGTGGCCGCAGCAGCCGGCGTCGATTCTGCCTTGGTGCATCACTACTTCGGCACCAAGGAACAGCTGTTCGCCGCGGCCGTTCACATCCCGATCGACCCCATGGAGGTGATCGGCCCGCTACGCGATGTGCCTGTCGAAGAACTCGGCTACAGATTGGCGTCAATGTTGTTGCCGTTGTGGGACTCCGAGATCGGTGCGGGGTTTATTGCCACGCTGCGGTCAATTCTGGCGGGGTCGGAGGTCAACCTCTTTCGCGCGTTCATCCAGGACGTGATCGCGGTGGAGGTGGGCCCGCGAGTCGACAATCCCCCCGGCAGCGGCATCATCCGCATCCAATTCGTCGCCTCGCAGCTGGTTGGCGTGGTGATGGCGCGCTACATCCTGGAATTGGAGCCGTTTGCATCGCTCCCCCCGCAGCAGATTGCGGACACAATCGCCCCGAACCTGCAGCGTTACCTCACTGGCGACTTGCCGGAGTGGCCCGCGCCATGAGCCGCGCGTGCTCGTCGTCGCCGACGTCGATCGCCTCGTCGATCAGCAGCACCGGGATGCCGTCTTCGATGCGATAGGCCCGGCGCATTCGCGGGTTGTAGAGCACATCATCGACCAGCAGCAGCGTGCCCCGATCGGCCGGGCAGACCAGGATGCTCAGCAGCGTTTCGTCAATCACGTCGACCTCGGTTGTCAGTGCGCATCGGACATCTCGGCCCGTGCCGCACCCGTCAACCGCCGGAACCGGCTGGCGTCAGCATCGAAATACCAAGCGTGCCGTCCGGGCTTGGGGATCCCGGCCGCGCGCAACGGACTGACCGTCGGACGATATGTGGCGCTCAGCGTCATCTGCCCCACCGCGTACACGATGTTGGGTCCCAACCCGAATGGCATGGCTGCCACCGCTTCGGTGAGGTCCGCCGCTGTGATCGTCGCGCCCGGCCGCAACGTAACCGCTGTCACCGCGACTTGGTGACCGTCCATCGGGACGCCATAGGTCACCGCCAGATCGACCGCCGGAATCAGCCCGATCGCGTCGGTGATCGGCTCACAAAAGACGATGCCGCGCGCGGTGCGCACCGCCGAACCGCGCCTGCCCACTAACCAGAAGTCGCCGTCGGCATCGCGGCGGAACAGGTATTCGGTGGAGATCCAGGTGTCGGCGGGAGCGAACACGCCGCGTTTGACCGACGCGGTCGGATCGATAGGTCCGCGCGGCTCGGCGAGCAGGACGCCGACTTCATTGGTGTCAGGAACCCGGACCAGCCCGCGGTCGGTTTCCAGGATCAGGTCATGCTCGGCGTCGTAGGCGCCCAACTCGACGTGTCCGGCTCCGGGCAGCGGCCGGCCCTTGCTGCCGATCTTGGCGCCGGACACGTTGGCCAAGACCGCGTGCCCGTCGGTGGTCGCGAAGAACTCGACGACGTGGGCCGGCGCGAACACGTCGACGACTCGTTGCCACAATCCGGTCGGCATACCCGAGCCGATGAACAACCGCACCGGGTGATTACCGTGCAGCGCGAAATTGGGATCGTCGATGACATCGCGGAGCATGGCCCACGTGTAGGAGACAACGGTGACGCCGTACTGGTACATTTCGGCGACGAATCGGTCCGGGCGCAGGCCGCGGGACAACGCGATCCGGGTGCCACCGACCACCGCGCCGCCGAGGCTGACCAGCAGCCCGGACTCGTGATGCAGTGGCGTTAGGCAGTACACGGTGTCGCTTCGGTCCAATGCCGCGGTCGAGGCGGTGCCGAACGCTGACAACGCCCAGCGGTAGTTGGTGATCTGCTTGGCGACGAGCTGCCCGCCGGCGGTGCTGAACCCGATGAACGCCAGATCCCGCGCGTAGCCCGGGTTGGCGCGGTACCAGGCCGGCAGCTCGACGGCGTCGGGGTCGATTTGTTCCATGTCGATGACACCGGCGTCGTCGGGCAGATGCAGGTCGCGGGACTCGCCACCACCCAGGACCAGGATCTGTCCGGGCAATTGCCGCGCGGTGTCAAGGTTGGCCGGGTCGGTGATGATCTCGGTCACTCCCCCGAGTCGGACCGCCGCGGCCAGGTCAACGTCGGGCTTCAACAGGACCGCGACCGCGCCCAACCGCGACAGCGCGGCGATGGCCACCAGCGCGCTTGGCCGGGTTTCCATCAGCACGCCGACGTGTTCGCCCTGGCGCACCCCGACCTCGATGAGGCCGCGCACGACGTTGTCGATGCGGCGGTTCACCGCCTCGTAGGTGTGAACGCGTCCGTCGAAGAGCAGGAATTCACCCTTCGGCGCATCGTTGGCTTGTTCGCCGATGATCCGGCCGAGCGAGATCCGGGTGTGGTCGTTGATCTGGCCCAGTCGGGCTAGTCGGGGCAAGGTTCGGACGGTCTCGACGGCCAATGTGCGCATGGACTTGTTCGCCGCCACGACGCCATCGGCCGCACCGCGGGCGAGCGTGAGCGCCACCTCGGATGCCTCACCCAGGCCGTGCACCAGCCGGGAACTGAGCGCGACACCCCGGTCGGTGCGCTCCTCCGGCTGATCAGCCATCGGGAAGATGTCTGTGGGCTTGTCGCCGATTCCGGAAATCCACAGCACCCAATCGGCGACAGTCGGCCAAGTCTCGTGTGCTGCTTTGGATCCGACTACCAGCCCGAAGTGACCCGTGCGCAGTGTGTACTCGTACACCTCGGCATTGGGCGCGGCGCGCCGGATACCGCGCACTGCGGCCGGCTGCCCGATGTCGTCCACCTCGCCCACGAAAGCCAGTACCGGACAACTGATATCGGTCAGCGTGACCAGTTGACCGTTGATGGCGAAACCGCCGGTCATCATCCGGTTGTGCGCGACGAACTGCTTGAGCAGCTCGGAGATCGCTGGGCCGGACCAAGCGATCCAGCCCTCCGACTCCAGGAATCGTCGCTGGGCTTCCCTCGGCAGCAGCGCCTCACGGTCGTGCAGCTGGCGCAGGAAATCGATTCGCGCCTTGGCGGTCTTGAGCGGATCGAGCATCTGAAAGCCGATGCGCGCCAGCCAACTTGGAATATCCAGCCGATTGAACACGTGGTCGGCCATGAAATTGGCAACACCGGGAGCGAGGTTGGGCGGAAGACCCATCGGCAGCGCAGCCAGAGTGTCTACCGGCGAGCCGAACGTCACAAGGCTGGCGATGCTTTTCGAGCGCCGATAGGCCGCCACCTGATAGCAGAACATCCCGCCCTGCGAATAGCCGGCGAGGTGCACATCCTGCCCGGTGATCTCCGTCATCGCGTCGAGTGCCTCGCTCAGCGCAACAATGTGGTCGGCCAGATTGCGGCGCATGCCACCCTCGACCTGATCGGGTGAGCCGAAGTCGATGACCCATGGATCCAGCCCGGCGGCGTGCAGGATTCCGACCGCGCCGTCCTCCCGGGTGACATCCCACATGTTCGCCGACATCATCATCGGATGCACCAGCAGCACGGGCGGGCCCGCCTGCGGGTGCCCCGGCCGACTGTCTGGCGGGAAGTACCGCCGAAGCTTGTACATCGGCACGCTCTCCACGACCTGGGACGGCGACGGAGAGTTGCCGGTTTCCAGTCCGCCGAGTCGTAAGACTTCCAGGCCGTTCTGCGCTGTCGCCATCAGACGCTCGACCGGCCGCGTGACCGCTGAAAAATTCAGATCCATGCCGCCTCTCCCTTTAAACCTGAGACGATCCTGTGCTGCTTGTGGGCCTGACAGCGTGGTCATCATGGCACATCGCAGAGAGTGGGCCCGCAGGTTTGATCACGCTGCCGGTGCGTTCGCCAGCCTAGCCGCGATCGCGAGCGCGGCTGGACGCCGGGCGAAGCAGGTCGCCGCCATCAGCACAGCTGCTCACCGGCTCGCCCGGATCGGCCACGTAAGGTCGGGTCGGTGGCACACCTGCTGGGCGCCGAGGCAGTGCACCTGGAGTATCCGACTCAGGTCGTCTTCGACTCGTTGACCGTCGGGGTGAGCGACGGCGACCGCATCGGCATCGTGGGCCGAAATGGCGACGGCAAGTCCAGTTTGCTGGGTTTGCTCACCGGCCGGGTGCGTCCGGATTCCGGACGGGTGACGCAGCGCAGCGGACTGCGGGTCGGCGCGCTCAGCCAGGCGGACATCCTGGATTCGCGCAGCACGGTGGGATGGACGCTGGTCGGCGACCTGCCCGAGCACGAATGGGCCGGAAATCCGCGCATCCGCGACGTGGTCGGCGGGCTGGTCGCCGACATCGCCTGGGACGCGACGATCGACACACTCAGCGGCGGCCAGCGGCGTCGGGTTCAGCTGGCCGCGCTGCTGGTCGGCGACTGGGACGTCATCGCGCTGGACGAGCCGACCAACCACCTCGACATCGAAGGCATCACGTGGCTGGCCGGTCACTTGCGCCAGCGCTGGGCCCGCAACGCCGGCGGCCTGCTGCTGGTAACTCACGACCGGTGGTTCCTCGACGAGGTGGCCACCACGACGTGGGAGGTGCACGACGGGATCGTCGAGCCGTTCGAGGGCGGCTACGCCGCCTATGTGTTGCAGCGAGTCGAGCGGGATCGGCGGGCCGCCGTCGCCGAGGCCAAGCGGCAGAACCTGATGCGCAAGGAGCTCGCCTGGCTTCGCCGCGGCCCGCCGGCGCGCACGTCGAAACCGAAGTTCCGTATCGATGCGGCTAACCAGTTGATCGCCGATGTGCCACCGCTGCGCAACACCGTTGAGTTGGCGAAACTTGCCACCGCGCGGCTCGGCAAGGACGTCGTAGACCTGCTCGACGTGTCGGTCTCGTTTGACGGCCACCCTGTGCTGCGCGATATCGAATGGCGAATCGGCCCCGGTGACCGCACCGGCATCGTCGGGGCCAACGGCGCCGGCAAGTCCACCCTGCTCGGACTGATCACCGGCGCGGTGCAGCCTGACAGCGGAAAAGTCAAGCGCGGCACGACTGTTCGCTTGGCTATCCTCGACCAGCGGGGCGATGGGCTGACCCCGCTGGCGGGCGAACGGGTCGCCGATGTATTGGGCCGCCTACGCAGCGACTATCAGGTCGACGGCCGTGAGGTCACTCCAGCTCAGTTGTTGGAGCGGCTCGGGTTCGCCGGCGACCAGCTTTCAGCGCGCGTCAGCGAGCTGTCCGGCGGCCAACGCCGCCGTCTGCAGCTGATGCTCACGCTGCTGGCCGAGCCCAATGTGCTGCTACTCGACGAACCCACCAACGACGTCGACACCGAAATGCTGGCCGCCACCGAAGATCTGCTCGACTCGTGGCCGGGCACTTTGATCGTCGTCTCGCACGACCGCTACCTGCTTGAACGTGTCACCGACCAGCAGTACGCGATCCTCGATGGCCGGCTGCGACATCTGCCCGGCGGTGTCGATGAATACCTGCGGCTGGCCGCGCAGGCGAGCACCCAGCGTGTCGTAACGCCGACCACCGGAACCTCTGAGCCACGAGCGATTTCGGGAGCTGAGTTGCGCGCCACGCAGAAGGAGATCGCTGCCATCGACCGCAGGCTGGCGCGGCTGGCCGACCAGATCGCGGCCAAGTACCGGAAACTCGCCGAGCATGACCAATCCGACCACGTCGGCATAACCCGGCTCACCGCGGAATTGCGCGACCTCGAAGACGACGTCGCCCAGCTGGAGAGCCGTTGGATGCAGCTCTCGGAAGTACTCGAGTGAGCTACCCGACCTGCTTGACCTCAACGGTCAAGCCGGGCCAGGGCCGCAGGGCGGCGAAGTTGCGTGCCCTGATCCGCTGGGACGGCAGGCCTAGCGTGGTCCTGGCCACCAGCCGGGCCAGCATGACGGTCATCTCGGTGGTGGCCATCACCGATCCCACGCACCGATGCAGGCCTGCACTGAACGGGATGAACTCGTACGGCGCCGGCCGATGATACTGCGGAGAGTCGGGATCCCATCGCTGCGGACGAAACTCTTCGGGTTCGGTCCAAACGTCGCTGATCCGGTGGGTGACATATGCACTGAAAATCAGTAGACGCCCGGCCGGAATCCGGTGTCCGTCAAACATGAGGTCACGTTTGACTTTTCGGGCCGAGATCACCCCAGGGCTATACAGCCGCAGCGTCTCCTGGACGACTCCGTTGAGGTAGGTCAGCACCCCAATGTTCTGGGCGGTCGGCGGCCCGGTGCCGACGACCCGCCCGACCTCCGCGGCGGTGCTGGCCCAGGCGCCCGGAACATTCAGCAGTGCGTAGATCGCCCAGGCCACTGCGCCGCTGGTGGTTTCGTAACCGGCGACGATCAGCGAAACGATCTGATCGCGAATCTCATTGGCAGTCAGTGGCTGCCCGTCATCAGAGCGGCTGCTAATCAGCATGGTCAGCAAGTGATCGTCGGGCCGGGGATGGATGCGTGCGTCGGCGACCTGGCTGTCCACGAAGTCGTCGATGCGAGCCCGCGCCGTCATTGCCCGCCGCCACCCGGGTGAACCGATCAACTGCTGGACTTGCATCACCTGTGGCGGCCGATGCGTCAGCGCAAGCAGCGGTTCCAGTTGGTCACCGAGAAAGTCGGCATGCGCGGCGATCCGGGTGCCGAATAGGGATTCAATGATGCTCCGCCGGACCGCTGCACGTAGCGAGTCGTATATGTCGATTCGCTGCCCCGGCCGCCAGCGGTCGATGACCGCATCAGCGTTGGCGGCGATGATCGGCACATAGTCGCCGACCTGCCGGCGATAAAGAGCCGGTGCGACGGCACTGCGCCGCCGACGGTGGTCGGCCCCGTCACTGACCACCAATGCCGTGGGGCCGTCGACCGGGGCCAGAACCTGAAATGCTTCCTGCCAGCTGAACGCGTCGGCATTAGCGAAGACGAACTTGTTCGCTTCCGGTCCGAGCAGATACGTGTAGCCCATTCCCGCAATCCCGGCATTGATCACCGGGCCGCGGCGCCGATGCAACGCCAGCAACGCCTCGCCCGGCGGGTACCGGACCTGCCAGCGTTTTCGGTCCCGCATGCGGGCCTCCTACCGCCTCAGCCGTTGCCGAAGTTGTTCGGCGCCAGCACGAACCGCGTCGAGCTGCGCGGCGACCCGGACCGGCGCGGTGCCGCCACGCGCGTCGCGCGACGACACCGAGCCCTCGATGGTGAGCACTTCGCGCACCTCGGGGGTCAAGTCACTGCTAACGGCAACCAGCTCGTCGTCGGTCAACTCCTCCAGGCCGACCCCGCGCTGCTCGGCGGCACGCACGGCCGCGCCCGCCGACTCGTGGGCGTCGCGGAACGGGACGCCTTGGCGCACTAGCCATTCGGCGATGTCCGTGGCCAGGGTGTAGCCGGCCGGAGCGAGCGCCGCCATCCGTTCGACGTCGAACGTCAGGCTGCTCACCAATCCAGCCATCGCGGGCAGCAGCAGCTCCAGTTGCGCGACCGAGTCGAAGACCGGCTCCTTGTCTTCCTGTAGATCCCGGTTGTACGCCAGCGGCTGTGCCTTCAAGGTCGCGAGCAGCCCGGCGAGGTTGCCGATCAACCGCCCGGATTTCCCGCGAGCCAGCTCGGCGATGTCGGGGTTCTTTTTCTGCGGCATGATCGAGCTGCCCGTCGACCACGAGTCATGCAAGGTGACGTACCCGAATTCGGTTGAGCTCCAGATGATGATGTCCTCGGCCAAGCGCGACAGGTCCACGGCGATCATCGCGAAAACGAACGCCGCCTCAGCAGCGAAATCCCTTGCCGCCGTCGCGTCGACGGAGTTGTCGGTTGCTGTTGTAAATCCGAGCTTTTCGGCGATCGCGTCCGGGTCGAGCCCGAGTGACGACCCGGCCAGCGCTCCAGAACCATAGGGTGAGACAGCGGTGCGCTTGTCCAGGTCGACGATCCGGTCGACATCACGCAGCAGCGGGTGGGCGTGCGCAAGTAGATGGTGTGCCAGCAGGATCGGTTGCGCAGACTGCAGGTGTGTCTTGCCAGGCATGATGGCGCTTGGGTGAATGCCGGCCTGGGCGGCCAGTGCGCCGACGACATCGAGCGCACCGGCGGCCACTCGGCGTATCGCGTCACGCAGCCACATCCGAAACAGGGTGGCCACCTGGTCGTTTCGTGAACGTCCGGCCCGCAGCCGACCGCCCAGGTCGGGCCCGACCCGATCGATCAGCCCGCGTTCCAGCGCCGCGTGCACGTCCTCGTCGGTGGGCAGCGGGACAAAGCTGCCGTCAGCAACGTCCTCGGCGAGGCTGTCCAGCCCGACCAGTAGCCCATCGCGCTGCTCTTCGGTGAGCAACCCGGCCTCGAACAGCACCACGGTGTGCGCCCTGGACGCGGTGATGTCGTAGGGCGCCAGCACCCAGTCGAAGTGGGTGGACCTGCTCAACGCCGTCAGCGCATCGGACGGGCCGTCGGCGAACCTCCCGCCCCACAGCGATCCTTCGTTGGTGGTCATGTTTGGTCGGCGGCCGAGTCCCGGCGCGCTGCGATTTTCGACGACAGCCCGTGCACATACACGAAGCCCTTGGCGGCGGACTGGTCGAAGCTGTCCCCCTCGTCGTAGGTCGCCAGGTTGAAGTCGTAGAGCGACTCCGCGCTGCGCCGGCCGTTGACGGCAATGTGGCCGCCGTGCAATACCATTCGGATTTCGCCCGACACATGTTCCTGGGTCTTGGCCACGAAAGTCTCCAGCGCCGTCTTCAACGGCGAGTACCACAACCCGTCGTAAACGAGTTCCGCCCAACGTTGGTCGGTGTAACGCTTGAACCGCGCCAGCTCACGCTCGAGCGTGACGTGCTCGAGTTCGGTGTGCGCGGTGATCAGCACCATCGCCCCCGGCGCCTCATAGATTTCGCGGCTCTTGATACCCACCAACCGGTCTTCGACCACATCGAGCCGCCCGACTCCTTGCGCGCCGCCGCGGGTGTTGAGCTCCTCGATCGCCTGCAGCATCGACACCGGTTGGCCGTCGATTGACACCGGTACCCCACGCTCGAATCCGATGCTCACCTCGTCGGGGGTATTCCAGTTGACGGTGGGATCTTCGGTGTAGGCGTAGATGTCCTTGGTCGGTGCATTCCACAGGTGCTCCAGAAAACCGGTTTCCACCGCCCGGCCCCACACGTTCTGGTCGATCGAGAACGGAGAACGTTTGGTGACGTTGATCGGGATGGCGTTCTCTTCGGCGAAGGCGATGGCCTTCTCCCGGGTCCAAGCGTAGTCACGGACCGGCGCAAGCACCTCCAGATCCGGTGCCAGCGAGGCGAACCCGACCTCGAATCGGACTTGGTCGTTGCCTTTACCGGTGCAGCCGTGCGCGACGATGCTTCCGCCGTGTTCGCGCGCCGCCGCAACCAGATGCTTGGCAATGAGCGGCCGGCTGATCGCCGACACCAGGGGGTAGCGATCCATGTAAAGCCCGTTGGACAAGATGGTGGGTAGACAGTAGCCCTCGGCGAACTCGTCGCGGGCGTCGACGACGACCGCTTCGACGGCGCCGCAGTCCAGCGCTCGCTGGCGCACCACCTCCATGTCCTCACCGCCCTGGCCCAGATCGATCGCGACCGCGACGACTTCCCGGCCGGTCTCCTTGCCGATCCAGCTGATCGCCACCGAGGTGTCCAAACCGCCGGAATACGCCAAGATGACGCGCTCGGACATGAACTGATCTCCTTGTGTCGTGAGGTTATTTAAGGTCTTGGAGCACGGTTGCGAGCTCGGCGCCGGTCATCGGCTCGCGGGCCGCCACGAAAATCGTGTCGTCTCCCGCGATGGTTCCGACGACGTACGGTAGCGCTGAACGGTCGATGGCGCTGGCCAGGTAGTCGGCTGCGCCGGGTGGGGTGCGCAGCACGGCCAGGTTTCCGCTGGCATCGGTGGCGACCAACAATTCGCTCAGCAGCCGCGACAGGCGGCCCGTGCCGCCGGATACCCCACGCAGTGGGCGACCGTCCTCGGGCACCACGTACATGCCCACCCCGCCGTCGGCGCCGCGCAGCTTGACCGCGCCGAGCTCCTCCAGGTCCCGCGACAAGGTGGCCTGCGTGACCTCGATGCCGTCAGCGGCCAGCAGCGCGGCCAGCTCGCTTTGACTGCGCACCTCAGCCGACGACAGGGTCGCGACGATGCGGGCCTGCCGGGCAGCACGGGTGACTTCCGGTGTGGTCCTCGAGCCGCTGTGGGTCACTGCGCCGCTCCTCTCGACTGTTTCGGATCGCACTGCTCTGTTGATCGTCGGCGGCACGGCGTCATTTCGACTGCTCCAACAGCCACACCAACAATGCCTTTTGCGCATGCAGCCGGTTCTCGGCCTCGTCCCACACCGCGCTATGCGGCCCGTCGATCACGTCGTCGGTGATCTCGTGCCCGCGATGCGCCGGAAGACAGTGCAGGACAGCGGCTTCCGAATTAGCCAAGGAAAGCAGTCCGGCGTTGAGCTGGAATGGTCGGAACGGCCGAACCCGGTCCAGCCCGTCGTCCTCCTGGCCCATCGACGTCCAGGTGTCGGTAACCAGCACGTCGGCACCCGAGGCCGCGGCGGCCGGGTCTGCAGTGACGGTCATCGACGCGCCGGTGTCCGCGGCGCGGCTCTCGGCGGCAGCGACCACCGATTGATCGGGACCAAAGCCGTCGGGGGCGGCGATCGTCACGTGGATGCCGGCGGTGACACCGCCGAGCATCAACGAGTGCGCCATGTTGTTGTTGCCGTCGCCGAAGTACGACATCTTCAAGCCGCGCAGCGATCCGGTGCGTTCGGCGACGGTCTGCAGATCGGCCAGCACCTGACAGGGGTGGAACTGGTCGGAGAGTGCGTTGACAATCGGCACCGTCGCGGTTTCGGCCATCGCGGCCAGACGGGCCTGCCCGTAGGTGCGCCAGACGATGGCATCGACGTAGCGGGACAACACTTTCGCGGTGTCCTGCAGGGTCTCTTCGCGGCCGAGCTGGGTGCTGTGGCCGTCGACCACCACGGCGTGCCCGCCGAGCTGGGCGATACCCACCTCGAACGAAAACCGGGTACGGGTGGAGTTCTTGTCAAAGATGACTGCGACGCCGCGTGGACCCTCCAGCGGGCGCTGGCTGAACGGATCCTTTTTCAGTTCGACGGCCAGTGCGAGCACTTCGGCCTGTTCATCGGGTGACAGGTCGTCGTCGCGCAGGAAATGTCGTGTCATCACCCCCCCTTTCCGCCTCCGGCCGCTACTTCCAGGATGCCCGGTAGCGCGGTGACGAAGGCGTCGATCTGGTGTTCGGTGATAATCAACGGCGGCGCCAATCGAATGACGTCAGGCGCGGCAGCGTTGACCAGGAAACCGCCCGTGCGACAGGCTATCTCGATGTCCTTCGCGGCGGGGGCACGAAGCACGACCCCGCACAGCAGGCCGCGGCCACGGACGTGGTCGATCAACGAGTAACCCAGCGATTCGATGCCTTGGCGCAACGTTTTTCCGAGCACTTCGGCGCGTCGCACCAGATCTTCGCCGGCCAGTACCCGCAGCACCGCCAGCGCCGCCGCCGCACAGATTGGATTGCCACCGAAGGTGCTGCCGTGCAGACCGGGTGACAGCAGCTGCGCGGCCGGTCCGACCGCCAGGCATGCCCCGATCGGCAGCCCACCGCCGAGGCCTTTGGCCAGCGTCACCACGTCGGGGGTGATGCCGTCATGCTGGTGGGCGAAAAACGTACCGGTGCGGCCCATTCCGGTCTGCACCTCGTCTAGAACCAGCAGGGCACCATGCTCGGCGGTGATGTCGCGAGCGGCCGCGAGGTAGCCGTCGGGCGGTACGACGACACCGCTCTCGCCCATGATCGGCTCCAGGAATACCGCGGCGGTGTCGTCGCCGACCGCAGCGGCCAGGGCATCGGTGTCGCCATATGGCACGTGTGTGACGTCACCGGGTAGCGGTGCAAACGGCGCTTGCTTGGTCGGTTGACCGGTCAGGGCCAGCGATCCCATCGTCCGGCCATGGAAAGCTTCGTGAGCTGCAACCAGTTTCGTGCGCCCGGTCAGGCGGGACAGTTTGAACGCCAACTCGTTGGCCTCGGTGCCGGAGTTGCAGAAGAAGACCCGCGTCTCTGCGTCGCAGCCGAGCAAGCCCACTAACGCTTCGGCCAGCGCGATGCCGGGTTCGGCGGCATACAGATTAGAGGTGTGCCCCAGCGTTGACATTTGTCGCGTGACGGCGTCGATGACGGCAGGGTGACGATGGCCGAGCACGTTGACGGCGATGCCGCCGAGCAGATCCAGGTAGGACTTCCCGTCCACGTCGGTGACGATCGCACCGTCGCCACTGGCCAATGCGATCGGCGGGACGCCGTAGTTGTTCATCATCACCGCCGACCACCGCTGCTGCATGTCTTCGGTGTGGGTCATGCGCTCACCACCTTGGTGCCGGTGCCCTGGTCGGTGAACAACTCGACCAGCACGCAGTGCTCAACTCGGCCGTCGATGATGTGCGCGCTGGGCACGCCGCCGCCGACAGCGCGCAGGCATGCCTCGATTTTGGCGATCATGCCGGTCTCCAGTGTAGGCAACAGCTGCGCCAATGTGGCAGTGTCGATTTCGGTGACCAGTGAATCGCGGTCCGGCCAGCGGGTATACAAACCGTCGATATCGGTGAGCATCAGCAGCTTTTCAGCTGCCAGTGCTTCGGCCAGCGCCGCGGCTGCGGTGTCGGCGTTGATGTTGTGCACGACGCCGTCGCTGTCCGGCGCCAGCGTCGAAACCACCGGGATCCGCTGCGCCGCAATAAGGTCGAGGATCGCTGCGGTGCTGACGTGTTCGACGTTTCCCACCAGCCCGATATCGGTGGGCACGCCGTCGACCGTGACGCTGCGTCGTACCGCGGTGAAAAGGTGCGCGTCCTCGCCGGTGATGCCGACCGCATAGGGTCCGTGCGCGTTGATCAGGTTGACCAACTCGCGGCCCACTTGACCGAACAACACCATCCGCGCCACGTCGAGCACTTCCGGTGTGGTGACCCGGAAGCCGCCCTTGAAGTCGCCGGGGATCCCGAGCCGCTGCAACATAGCGCTGATCTGTGGGCCGCCGCCATGCACGACGACCGGGTGCACCCCGCAGTTACGCAAGAACGCCATGTCGGCGGCGAACGCACACCGCAGCGTGTCGTCGATCATCGCGTTGCCGCCGTATTTGATCACCACGATCTTGCCGTGCAATTGCTTGAGCCAGGGCAGGGCCTCGGCCAGCACCTGGGCCTTCACTTCGGTGGACACCGCAGCGCTCATGACCGGCGCCGACGATGCAGAGCGAAGCGATGAGGAGGAGGCGGCGTGATCATGATGAGTAGGCCGAATTTTCTTCGACGTACCCGTGCGACAAGTCGGTGGTGCGGATGGATGCCTGTCCGTCGCCCATGTTGAGGTCGACGACGACGTCGATCTCCGCACCTGACAGGTCGACCTGGCGTGCGCCTGCCGCTCCGGCGCCGTCGACGAACACCGGAGATCCGTTGAACGACAGGGCGATCCGGTCCGGGTCAACGCTGAACGGCGCCATGCCGACCGCCGCCAGCACCCGACCCCAGTTCGGATCGGAGCCGAACAGCGCGGTCTTGACCAGGCTGTCGCGGGCCACCACCCGGGCGACGACCAGCGCGTCCTCCTCGGTGGCGGCACCGGTCACCGTCACGGTGACCCGTTTGGTGACGCCTTCGGCGTCGGCCTGCAGCTGCGCGCACAGGTCATCACAGACCCGCAGCACCGCGTCGTCGAGATCGGTTTGAGACGGCGCGATCTCGCTTGCCCCGGAGGCCAACAGCAGCACGGAGTCGTTAGTCGAGCAGCAGCCGTCGATGTCAAGCCGGTCGAACGTGCGCGCGGCGGCGCGGCGTAGCGCGTCCTCGAGCGCGCCGGCGTCGGCGACCGCATCGGTGGTGAGCACGCACAGCATGGTCGCCAGCGACGGTGCGATCATCCCGGCGCCCTTGGCCATCCCGCCGATGGTCCATTTATCCGGATGATGCAGCGCAACCTGTTTGGGCACGGTGTCGGTGGTCATGATGGCCCGTGCGGCCTCTTCCCCACCGCTCAGTCCCCCGGCCATCTCGTGCACCACGTGACCGACGCCGGCCAGGACCTTGTCCATCGGCAGCCGGTCCCCGATCAACCCGGTGGAGCACACCGCGACTTCGATCGCACCGGTTTCGCTACCCCAGTCCGACAATGCGGCAGCCACCGCTTCGGCGGTGGCATGAGTGTCGGCGAAGCCGTCCGGACCGGTGCAGGCGTTGGCGCCGCCCGAGTTCAGGATCACCGCCCGCAGCCGGCCGGTGGTCAGCACTTGCCGGGTCCACAGTACGGGTGCCGCTTTGACCTGATTGCGGGTGAATACGCCGGCGGCCGCGTAGTCGGGGCCCTCGTTGAACACCAGCGCCAGGTCGAGGGTGCCCGACGCCTTGATCCCGGCGGCGATCCCGGCGGCGCGGAAGCCGGCCGGGGCCGTCACCCCCTGCGCGCGCACCAGGCGCGCGGCGCCGGCGAGATCGGTCAAGGCGCCACCCCCACCACCGAAAGGCCTTCGGTTTCCGGCCAACCCAGCGCCAGGTTCATCGACTGCACGGCCGCTCCGCCGGTGCCCTTGACCAGGTTGTCGATCGCCGCGATGGCGATGAACGTGGCGGCGTCCTCGTCTACCGCGACCGCGATGTGCGCGGCGTTGCTGCCGATCACCGCGCCGGTGCGTGGCAGCTGTCCTTCGGGTAACAGATGAACGAAAGGCTCAGCGTGGTAGTCCTTTTCGTAAGCAGCAAGCAGCTGCGACAGCGGTGAGGAGGTGCGGGCAGTGCAGGTCGCCAGGATGCCGCGCGAGGTCGGGATGAGCACCGGGGTAAACGACACGGTGACATCGCGGTCGGTGACGTGCTTCAGCCCCTGGACGATTTCGGGGGTGTGCCGGTGCGCGCCGGCGATGTTGTAAGCCCGGGCCGAACCGATGACCTCCGAACCGAGCAGTTCGGTCTTCGCCGCGCGACCGGCGCCGGAGGTGCCGCTGACCGCGACGACGGTGACGGCAGGATCGATGAGGTCGGCGGCCACCGCGGGAAAAAGCGCCAGCAACGCGGCGGTGGGATAGCAGCCCGGCACCGCGATGCGTCGGGCATCGCGCAGCGCCTCTCGCCCGCCGGGCAGCTCCGGTAGGCCGTACGGCCAGTTGCCGGCGTGCGGGGAGCCGTAGAACCGCTCCCATGCGTTCGGGTCGGTCAGACGGAAATCCGCGCCACAGTCCACCACCAGCGTCTGCGGGCTGAGCTGTTCGGCCAACGCCGCCGAATGGCCGTGCGGAAGCGCGAGGAAAACCACATCGTGGCCAGCCAATACGTCGGCCTCGGTGGGCTCAAGGATTCGCTGAGCCAGCGGTAACAGGTGCGGGTGGTGGTCAGCCAGGGTGCTGCCCGCGCTGGCCGCGGCGGTCACCGCGCCGATCGTCAGACGCCCGTCGTGGTAGGCCGGATGCCCGAGCAGCAGTCGCAGGATCTCACCGCCCGCATAGCCGCTGGCGCCGGCTACTGCCACACGTATGCCCTGGGTCATGCCGCCAATCGTTGCATGACTATGCATAACCTTGCAAATTCATTCTTAGAGGGAGTCCGCGCGAGCGGCAGCTCCTATGTCAAGCCCACCGACGCGCAACTGGCCTACCTATCCGAGGTCGACTACGTCGACCACTTCGTCTGGGTGGTACCTGATGGTGTCGAGCGGCCCATCGTCGCCTACGCCCGCTTCGTCCGCGACAAACAAACCCCCCCGCCTTGACCGAAATAGCGCTGACCGTCGCGCACACGTATCAGGGCCCCGGCATCGGCACCTTGCTGTTTGGTGCGCTTGTGTTTGTGGCGTCAATGGCATCAAGCGATTTCACGCCTCGCCGACAACGTGGCCGCCCGCGCGATCCCCGGCCTAAGACTCGCCCACCGAGCGGGGGGACACCAGCAGATCAACCATGTGGCACGCCAACTCATCCACGCATTTGGCTGAGGCAACGAGCCCGGTCAGGTCGTCCCCGTTTGGTTCGGTGTCCAAGGCCGCGGTTATCCGTTACCAGACAACTGACATACCGCCACCAAACCGATCACCTTGCCGCATGCCGAGGAGCGGGGTCACTCCAGCTGGGGTGCACCGGTTCGATCGGCAGCCAACGCAGCGCCGCCGGCGCGTCGGCGGGAACCACGGGGTGTGCCGGCGGGATCGGGGCGAGCCGACGGTAAGGCTCGCCCTGCGGCGGGCGTTGGTCCTTCTCGCCCTTGTTCGGCCACATCGACGCCGCTCGTTCGGCCTGGGCGGTGATGGACAGCGCCGGGTTGACGCCCAGGTTCGCCGAGACCGCAGCGCCGTCCATCACCGACAGTGTCGGATAGCCGTACACCCGCTGATACGGGTCGATAACGCCGGTCTGGGGGCTGTCGCCGATCGCGGCGCCGCCGAGGAAGTGCGCGGTCAGCGGGATGTTGAACAGCTCGCCCCAGGTGCCGGCGGCGATGCCGTCGATCTTCGCCGCGATCCGGCGGGTGACCTCGTTGCCGACCGGAATCCAC
>JAFAID010000275.1 GCA_019236925.1 Mycobacterium sp.
CTCGAGCAGCTCGTCGGGGTGGAGATACTCGTAGGGCGGCACCTGCAGGGCGATCCCCTGGTGCAAGCCGTTGGTGGTCATCTGATCCAGGTCGGTGCGCGGCACTTCCAGGATCGCAATACCGGAATCGGCTGCGAGAGTGACAGATTCGGTGAACCGTTCATCGGCCTCGGCGCCGAGCGCAACGTACAGCGCGGTTGCCGGAACGCCTGCGCGCAGGCACTCCAATACCGGGTTTCGACCCAGGACAGTTTCGGCCGCGTCGTCCACCCGTTTGGCGGGCCGACGCTGCTGCGCCTTGAATGCCTTGGCGGCCGGATGGTTCGGGCGCATATGCGCGGGCGGAGTGGCGCCGCGACCTTCTAGCCCCCGGCGTCGTTGGCCGCCGGAGCCAACCGTCGGGCCTTTCTTGGTACCGGGTTTGCGGATCGCCCCTCGGCGTCGCGAATTACCGGCCATCGGCTTGAGTTCCCAGCGACCACTGCGGACCGTCGCCGGTATCGGTGACCTCGATGCCGGCGTCCTTGAGCCGATCCCGGATCTCGTCGGCCAACTTCCAGTCGCGCTGCACGCGGGCCTGCTCGCGGCGCTCCAGCTCGGCACGTACCACCACGTCGACCGCGGCCAGGGCTGCCGACGTCTCGTCGTGTGACTCCCAGCGCTCGTCGAGGGGGTCGCAGCCGAGGATGCCCATCATCGCGCGGATCGCGGCAGCGCTGGCCAACGCCGCGTCGTGGTCGCCGGCGTCAAGTGCCCGATTGCCCTCCGCGCGGGCGCGGTGCACCTCGGCGAGCGCGACCGGCACCGCCAGGTCGTCGTCGAGTGCAGCGGCGAACCGCGGTGTCCACTGGCCGGGTTCGACAGCGCCGACCCGGTTACGCACCCGGTGCAGGAAGTCCTCGATCCCGGCGTAGGCGTTGACCGCGTCGTGTAATGCGGTCTCGGAGAACTCCAGCATCGAGCGGTAATGCGCGCTACCCAGGTAGTAGCGCAGCTCGGCGGGCCGGACGCGCTGCAACATGGCGGGGATCGACAACACGTTGCCAAGTGACTTGCTCATCTTCTCGCCACCCATGGTGACCCAGCCGTTGTGCAACCAATATCGGGCGAACCCGTCGCCGGCTGCACGGCTCTGAGCAATTTCGTTCTCGTGATGGGGGAACACCAGATCCATTCCACCGCAATGGATATCGAACTCCGGCCCCAGATACGTGCGGGCCATCGCCGAGCATTCCAGGTGCCAGCCCGGGCGTCCGCGCCCCCACGGCGTGGGCCATGACGGCTCACCGGGCTTGGCGCCCTTCCACAGCGTGAAGTCGCGCTGATCGCGCTTGCCGGTGGCAACTCCCTCGCCTTGATGGACGTCGTCGATCTTGTGACCGGACAGCTGGCCGTATTCGGGGTAGCTCAGCACGTCGAAGTAGACGTCGCCGCAGCCGGTATAGGCGTTGCCGGACTCGATCAGCCGCTCGATCAGCTCCACCATCTGGGTGATGTGACCCGTGGCCCGCGGCTCCGCCGACGGCGGCAACACGCCGAGGGCGTCATAGGCTGCGCTGAACGCCCGCTCGTAGGTGGCCGCCCACTCCCACCACGGCCGGCCCGCCGCGGCGGCCTTGTTGAGGATCTTGTCGTCGATGTCCGTGACGTTCCGGATGAATGCGACGTCGCAGCCCCGCGCCATCAGCCAGCGGCGCAGGATGTCGAAGGCCACGCCGCTGCGCACGTGGCCGATGTGCGGCAGACCTTGCACGGTGGCGCCGCACAGGTAGATGGAAACGTGCCCGGGCCGCAGCGGGACGAAAGCACGCACGGCACCGGAAGCCGTGTCGTGTAGCCGCAGGTCGGCGCAATCGGTCACGACGTGCCAGCTTACCGGGCTATCCCCGTTGCTCATCAGCGGCGCGAGGCCGTGGAGTCGTTTCCAACCACAAAGCTCACAGGAAACGGCATCCGCTGTCACGGGCAAGGAAAACGATCACCGGGAGCCGAAAGGTGGCTGCCAATGCAGCGGCTAGCCGGCGGGACCGTCGACCTCGACCAGCAAAGCTGTCGCAATCGCGGCGCGGCCCTCACCGCGCCCGGCCAGCCCCAGCCCGTCGGTGGTGGTGGCCGACACCGACACCGGCGCATCCAGCAGGTTTGACAACACCCGTTGCGCCTCGGCACGCCGCGGGCCGACTCTGGGCCGATTGCCGATGACCTGCACCGCCGCGTTGCCGGCCCGGTAACCGTGCCGGGCGATCAGGTCGGCGACGTGGCGCAGCATGTCGACCCCGCTGGCGCCGGCCCACCGTGGGTCGTCGACACCGAACACATCGCCGATGTCGCCCAGCCCGGCCGCCGACAGCAGCGCGTCACACAACGCATGCACGGCCACGTCGCCGTCGGAATGCCCGGCGCAACCGTCGACGTCGGGAAACAGCAGACCCAGCAGCCAGCACGGCCGACCGGCCTCGATGACGTGCACGTCGGTGCCCAGACCGATCCGGACGTTCACTGCTTCACAATCGCTTGCGCCAGCAGGATGTCCCACCGAGTGGTGATCTTGAAGGCCAGGGGGTCGCCGTCGACCACC
>JAFAID010000357.1 GCA_019236925.1 Mycobacterium sp.
CAGGCACCTCAGCTGCGCCATTGCCGCCGCTATCTTTGACGATTCCACCGATCTGGCGGAGCACACCGCCGCGGCGATGCAGTTTCTGCATGCGGTGGTGGGTCTTTATGGGACCGCGGTGGCTCGGCTGCTGCGGGGGCTCGCGCTCGCCGCGGGCGCCAGAAGCAGTCCCGGTGAGGAGCGGGTTGCTCAGCTGTCTGAACTGGAGGAGGTGACCCGGTGGCTGGCCGCGCGCGCCGCCGACGCACCGATGAATTTCCTGCACCTGCTGCGGCTCCTGGAGGCCGAGCGAGCGTGGGCGGTTGGCGACTTTCACGCCGCCGCACTCGCCTTCGATGCGGCACGCGCCGAGGCGGCCGTTCGGCAGCGTCCCTGGCATCGAGCGCTGATCACCGAACGAGCCGCCTGCTTCTATTTGGAGCACGGCATGCAACAGGGGGGATTCGAACTTCTCGCCCAGGCCCGCCAGGAGTATCTCGCGTGGGGTGCGACCGCGAAGGTCGATCACCTGGACTGGGCATATCCGGCACTGCGGCTACCGGCCGATGTAGCTGGCGAAGACGACGACGCCCAGCACGGCGTGTTTCGCCGGCAGGATCCCACGGTTACCACGGGAACGGTCGACCTGCTGGGGATCTTGTCCGCATCACAGGCGCTTAGCTCCGAAACGGACATCGAGCGACTGCATGCCCGGGTTGTGGAAGTCCTCAAGGCGATGACCGGTGCCACCGGTGTACAACTACTGCTGTGGAGCGACAACCACCAAGACTGGCTGCTGCCGGATGCGTCCGGCGCGACCACCCCGCTCAGCGGCGGCGGTCAGCAGCGCGCGGTGCCGATGTCGGTGGTTCGCTTCGTGCAGCGGGCAAGTCAACCACTGGTGGTCGCCGACGCGCTCACCGATGACCGCTTCGCGCGCGACCCATACTTCGCCGACGTCGACCGCTGCTCGATGCTGGCACTGCCCGTCCTCAAACGGGGCAGGCTGCAGGCTGCTTTGCTGCTGGAGAATCGCCTGATCCGCGGTGCCTTCTCGGCAGAACGCCTCGACGGCATCAAGCTCATCGCCAGCCAGCTGGCCATCTCTCTGCACAACGCTCAGCTCTACACCGAACTCGCCGGCTCGCGGGCGCGAATTGTGGCCGCCGCCGACCACGCCCGCCGTCAAATCGAGCGCGACCTCCATGACGGCGCCCAACAGCGGCTCGTCTCGCTGGCGCTGCAAATCCGCCTAGTCCAGCAAGAGATCCCGCCGGAGCAGGGCGAGGTTCGAATCCAGCTCGACGAGGCCTACACGCAAACGAACGAGGCGCTACAGGAGCTGCGCGAAATTTCGCGCGGCATACACCCGGCGATACTGACAAAGGGTGGCCTCGGCCCGGCGTTGAGCGTACTGGCCCGTCGGTCACCGATTCCCGTTCAGCTCGACGTGCGCGTCAAGGAGCGGCTGCCTGATCATGTCGAGGTCAGCGCGTACTACATCGTCGCGGAGGCATTGACCAACGCCGCCAAGCACGCAAGCGCGTCGGCCGTTACGGTCAGCATTCAGTCCGAGGCTGCCGTCCTGCGGGCCGACATTTGTGACAACGGCGTCGGAGGGGCCCAATTTGCAGGTGGCACCGGTCTGATCGGACTCAAAGACCGCGTGGAAGCGCTGGGCGGCCGAGTGACTCTACATAGCCCGCCCGGCGCCGGTACCACCCTGCGCATCGAGCTACCGCTGTCCACCGCAAGCAGCGGACGCGATTAGCCGACCGCCTAAGCAGTAACGACGAGAAGGTCAGGAAAATCAGAAATCACCTGGCATCGGGTTTATGTGGGATGGTGATATCCAGGGTTGTCCCGCCTCCCGAAGGACTGGCCACCCGCATGCGGCCGCCCAGCACTTCGATCCGGTCCTTGAGCCCGATGAGGCCTGAGCCCTTCCCCGAGTCGGCTCCACCAATGCCGTCGTCGGAGATGTACAGGCTGAGACATTGCTCATTGACGCGCGCTCGCACGTTCACCTCCGAGGCGTTGGCGTGCTTGGCGGCGTTGGTCAGGGCCTCCGCGACCACGTAGTAAGCGGCGACTTCAACGGACTCGGGCAACCGGCGGTCGATGGCAACGTCGAGGTCGACGGGGACCGCTGAGCGACGGGCCAGCGTCTTGAACGCCGCGGACAGCCCACCCGTCGAAAGAATGGCCGGGTGGATGCCGCGGGAGATCTCCTGCAGCTCTTTGAACACCTCGTTCAATCCCGAAACAGCCTCGGACAACTCGTGTTTGAAGCCGTCGAGCTCCCGTGGCACCGACTCCTCCGCCAGCCGGAGTTGCAATCCCAGCGAGACGATCCGCTGCTGGGCGCCATCGTGAATATCGCGTTCCAGGCGGCGCCGGGCC
>JAFAID010000445.1 GCA_019236925.1 Mycobacterium sp.
CACACCGCCGGCGCAGGGCCGTAGCTCCACCGAGGCCGATCCGCTGCCGTTCGCCGGGCCGGTCGGGGGCCGCAGCCGCTCGGTCACCTCGGTGCTCGAGCTGGGCCTCGCGTGGGGTCCGGAGCGCGGCCGTACGCCTGCCACGCACGGTTCACAACCAGGGCAAGGGCGGATTCGCCGGAGCGCTCGCCATGGCCGCGCGCCATAGTGGGGTCTCCATATACCCGGGCGACGGCACGCAACGCTGGCCGGCCGTGCACGCGCTCGACGCGGCCGTGCTGTTCCGGCTGGCCTTGGAGAAGGCGCCGGCCGGGACCGCCTGGCACGCCGTGGCCGACGAGGGCGACGCGGTGCGTGACATCGCGACAGTCATCGGCCGCAGGCTGGGAGTGGCGGTGCAATCCGTGCCGCAGGAGACGTTTGGCGTCCTCGGCCCGATCTTTGCCACCGATCAGCCCTCGTCGAGTGCTCATACCCGAAAGACACTCAGTTGGGAGCCGCGGCACCCGAGCCTTCTCGAAGACTTGGAGAACATCCAGCCCTGATCGGTCTATCGAACGTATATTCGATAGACTGGACGCGTGGGTTGGAGCAATGGGCCGCCGGGCTGGGCGGAGATGGAGCGGGTGCTCTCCGGTAAGCCGCGCCGTTCCGGCACGCCATCTGTGTGGGGACCGGCGGACGACGTCCCACTGTCGCGCAAGCGGGTGAGCTACCAGCCGCCGGACGATAACAGGACGGTTCGCTCGTCTCTCGCGTACGCCGAGCTGCACACGCATTCGGCTTTCAGCTTCCTGGACGGGGCCAGCACGCCGGAGGAGCTGGTCGAGGAGGCGGTGCGGCTGGATCTGCACGCCATCGCGCTGACCGACCATAACGGCCTCTATGGGGCGGTGCGGTTCGCGGAAGCGGCCGCGGAATTGGACCTGCGTACCGTATTCGGCGCTGAACTCTCGTTAGGGCCCGGCGCCCGGACCGACGACCCGGATCCGGCGGGTCCGCATTTGTTGGTGCTGGCTCGCGGCCCGGAAGGCTATCGGCGATTGTCGCGGCAGTTGGCCGCGGCCCATCTGGCCGGCGGCGAGAAAGGCAAACTTCGCTTCGATTTCGATGCGCTCGCCGACGCGGCGGGTGGGCACTGGCACATCTTGACCGGTTGTCGTAAAGGTCATGTCCGCGCCGCGCTGGCCACCGGCGGGCCGGACGCGGCCTCGGCGGCGTTGGCCGACCTGGTCGACCGGTTCGGTACAGACCGGGTCAGCGTCGAGTTGACTCAGCATGGCCATCCGCTCGACGACGAAATCAATGCCGAATTAGCTCAGCTGGCAATGCGATTCGGCCTCCCAAGTATCGCCACCACCGGCGCGCATTTCGCCGCGCCGTCGCGTCGTCGGCTGGCGATGGCCATGGGTGCGATACGAGCCAGGCAGTCGCTGGACGAGGCGGCCGGCTGGCTGGCCGCGCTGGGCGGTTCCCATCTGCGGTCGGGCGATGAGATGGCGCGGCTGTTCGCGCAGCGGCCCGACGTGGTGACCGCCGCGGCCGAACTCGGTGAGCAGTGCGCCTTCGGCCTGGCGCTCATCGCCCCGCAGCTGCCGCCATTCGACGTCCCGCCCGGCCATACCGAGGACAGCTGGTTGCGCGAACTGGCGATGGCGGGCGCGGCGCGCCGCTACGGGCCGCGATCACAGGCGCGGCAAGCGTATGCCCAGATCGAGCACGAGTTGGAAATCATTGCGCAGCTGACGTTTCCAGGCTATTTCCTGGTGGTCTACGACATCACTCGATTCTGCCGAGAGAACAACATTCTGTGCCAGGGCAGGGGATCGGCGGCCAACTCCGCAGTCTGCTATGCCCTCGGCGTCACCGCGGTCGATCCGGTGGCCAACGAGCTGTTGTTTGAGCGTTTCTTGTCGCCGGCCCGCGACGGGCCACCCGATATCGACATCGACATCGAGTCGGATCAGCGCGAAAAGGTCATCCAGTACGTCTATGACAAGTACGGCCGTGACTACGCCGCTCAGGTCGCCAATGTGATCACCTACCGCGGGCGGATCGCGGTGCGCGACATGGCCCGCGCCCTGGGATTCTCGCAGGGGCAGCAGGATGCGTGGAGCAAGCAGATCGCTCACTGGAACGCGCGGCCGTCGGATATCGAGGACATCCCCGAGCAGGTAATCGACCTGGCCACCCAGATCCAGAACCTGCCGCGGCACATGGGCATCCACTCCGGCGGCATGGTGATCTGCGACCGCCCGATCGCCGATGTCTGCCCGGTGGAATGGGCGCGCATGGAAAATCGCAGCGTGTTGCAGTGGGACAAAGACGACTGTGCGGCAATCGGTTTGGTGAAATTCGACCTGCTCGGGCTGGGTATGCTCTCGGCGTTGCACTACGCCATCGACCTGGTCGCCGAACACAAAGGTATCGAGGTCGACCTGGCCAAGTTGGACCTGTCCGAAGCGGCGGTGTACGAAATGCTGGCCCGCGCCGATTCCGTCGGGGTCTTCCA
The DNA here is from genome assembly GCA_019236925.1 of Mycobacterium sp. Lineage (GTDB taxonomy): Bacteria > Actinomycetota > Actinomycetes > Mycobacteriales > Mycobacteriaceae > Mycobacterium. The sequence continues at coordinate 2,513 of JAFAID010000445.1, forward strand.
GGTGGAGTCCCGCGCGCAGATGGCCACCTTGCCGCGGCTGCGGCCGAGGGTGTTCTACGACCTGGTGGTTGAGGTCGCGTTGATCCGCCCCGGACCCATCCAGGGCGGCTCGGTGCATCCGTACATCCGGCGGCGCAACGGTGTCGACCCGGTCGTCTACGACCATCCGTCGATGGAGTCGGCGTTACGGAAAACGCTGGGAGTGCCGTTGTTTCAGGAACAGCTGATGCAGCTCGCGGTGGACTGCGCCGGCTTTTCCGCCGCCGAGGCCGATCAGCTGCGGCGCGCCATGGGCTCCAAACGGTCGACCGAACGCATGCAACGGCTGCGCGGCCGGTTTTACGACGGCATGCGGCGAATGCACGGC
>JAFAID010000570.1 GCA_019236925.1 Mycobacterium sp.
GGGGCGTCAGGCCTGGGCCTGGCCACCACCAAGCGCCTACTCGACGCCGGCGCGCAGGTGGTCGTGCTCGACCTCAAGGGCGAGGACGTGGTCCGCGAGCTCGGCGAGCGTGCGCGCTTCGCGCCGGCGGACGTCAGGGACGAGAAAGCGGTGACCTCGGCTCTGGACATCGCCGAGTCGCTTGGCCCGCTGCGCATCGTGGTCAACTGCGCCGGCACCGGCAACGCCATCCGGGTACTGGGTAAGGACGGCGTCTTCCCGCTGGACCTCTTCCGCATCGTCGTGGAGATCAACCTGATCGGCACCTTCAATGTGTTGCGGCTGGGCGCCGAGCGGATCGCCAAAGCTGACCTGATCGGCGAAGAGCGCGGCGTCATCATCAACACGGCTTCGGTGGCGGCGTTCGACGGTCAGATCGGACAGGCCGCCTACTCGGCGTCCAAGGGCGGGGTGGTCGGCATGACGCTGCCGATCGCGCGCGACCTGGCCAGCAAGGGCATCCGCGTGATGACGATCGCCCCCGGCCTGTTCGACACCCCGTTGCTGGCCGGCCTGCCCGAGCCGGCCAGGCAGTCGCTCGGCCAACAGGTGCCGCACCCCAGCCGGCTCGGTAATCCAGACGAGTACGGCGCGCTGGCCGTACACATCGTCGAGAACCCGATGCTCAACGGGGAGGTCATCCGGCTGGACGGTGCGATCCGGATGGCGCCCCGTTAACCGGTCCTAGCCGAGCAGAAGAAGGCCCCCGCCGCCTGACGACGATGCGGCCGGCAAGCGGCGGCGCAGAAGAAGGCCCCCGCATTGCGGGGGCCGGAACAATGAGGCAACGGCAAAGGTGCGGTTGAGGCTCGCACTCACTCCTCACCGGCGCGCCCGCATCGACAGGCGCGCGATGCGCAGATCAGCTCGCGGTAGGCAGCGGGTGCCAGTCGTCGAGTTGCTCCGAGGTCTCTCCCTCTACCAGCACGTCACCGTGGTAGAGAGCCTCGAAATCAGCTTTGATCACGTCGGCACTCGACTCGTCGATCCACATGTAGATGAGCGTATGAGACACCCTTAAGGAATCTTTGAGTCACGATTCGGAAAACGTTGGCAATATTACCGTCGGGTAGGGTGTGGGCTCCGATGGACGTTCCGTCCGGCATCCCGGATGTTCCTCGCATATCCAATTGCGAGCCGATAGGCTCCGCAAAATGTCCTGGTTAATCCGCGTTTACGGTGAACCATCGCGGATGCCGGGCTCGTATCTATGGGTAGGGCGTCGGAGGACACGCCTGAACCTTGGGTAGCTAAGTTATCACTGATAAGTTAGCGCGGGTAGTGATGCGGGAGGGAATGCATGCTGGAGGGAATCGCTCGCCTTGCCATCGTCGCGCCGCGGCGGATCCTTGCGGTCGCAGCTCTGGTCATGGTGGCGGCCGCGATCTTCGGGCTCCCAGTCGCCAAGAGCCTGTCCGCGGGCGGCTTCCAGGATCCGCAGTCGGAGTCGGCACGGGCCATCCACCTGCTGACCGACAAGTTCGGGCAGAGCGATCAGCAGCTGGTGATCCTGGTGACCGCGCCGGCTGGCGCCCAAAGCAACCAAGCCCGCCAGGTCGCCACCGACATCGTCGGTCAGCTGAAACGGTCAGCGGGGGTGTTCAACGTGTCCTCGGCTTGGACCGGGCCCGCTGCCGCCAAACCGCCGCGCCTGGCCGCCGACCTGGTGAGCAAGGACGGCAAATCCGGCCTGATCGTGGCGAATCTCGAAGGCGGCGAGAACTACGCGCAGATCTACGCCAAGGACTTGGTAAAGCAAGTTGTGCACGACCGCGACGGCGTCACGGTCCGTGCCGGCGGCATGGCGACAGCTTATGCCCAGATCAATCGCCAGAACGAGCGCGACCTATTGCTGATGGAGTCGCTTGCGATTCCGCTGAGCTTCCTGGTGCTGGTCTGGGTTTTCGGCGGGCTGCTGACCGCGGCCTTGCCCGTCGTGTTGGGCGGGCTGGCCATCGTCGGATCGATGTCGGTGTTGCGACTGATCAGCTTCAGCACCGATGTGTCGACCTATGCGCTGAACCTCAGCAGCGCGTTGGGTCTGGCCCTGGCTATCGACTACACCTTGCTGATCATCAGCCGTTACCGCGATGAGCTGGCCGACGGGCGCGGTCGAGACGAGGCGCTGATCCGGACTATGGCCACCGCGGGTCGCACGGTGCTGTTCTCGGCGACCACCGTCGCGTTGTCGATGGCGGTGATGGTGCTGTTCCCGATGTACTTCTTGAAGTCCTTCGCCTACGCCGGCATTGCCACGGTGGCGTTCGTCGCTGTGGCAGCGATCATGGTCACACCGGCCGCGATCGTGCTGCTCGGCCCGCGGCTCGACGCGCTGGACGTGCGGCGGCTGGGACGGCGGATGCTCGGTCGCCCGGATCCGGTGCGCAAACCGGTGGATCAGGAGTTCTGGTACCGGTCGACGAAGTTCGTGACGCGCCGAGCCGTGCCGGTCGGTCTGGCCGTCGTCGCGGTGCTGTTGGTGCTCGGGCTTCCGTTCCTCGGGGTGAAGTGGGGTATGCCCGACGACCGTGTGCTGCCCAGATCGGCCTCGGCCCATGCGGTTGGCGACCAGTTGCGCCGCGACTTCACCGATGACTCGGCGACGGCGGTGCCCGTCGTCGTGCCCGACGTCCGCGGGGTGAGCCGGGCCGGCCTCGACCGCTACGCCGCCGGCCTGTCACGGGTGGCCGACGTCTCGGCCGTGTCGGCCCCGACGGGCACGTTTGTGGCCGGCAATCGGGTCGGGCCGCCGTCCGCGCCGACCGGGATGGACCGGGGCAGCGCATTTTTGACCGTCGCCAGCAGTGCGCCGCTGTTTTCGCAAGCATCCGACACCCAGCTCGACCGGTTACACGCGGTGCCCGGGCCGGCCGGCCGGTCGGTAGAGATGGCCGGCACGGCGCAGATCAACCGCGACAGCGTGCACGCGATCACCGCCCGGCTACCGCTGGTGTTGGGGCTGATCGCCGTTATCACGTTCGTGCTGCTGTTCCTGCTCACCGGCAGCGTGGTGCTGCCGGTTAAGGCTCTGGTCTGCAACGTGTTGTCGCTGACGGCGGCGTTCGGCGCAATGGTGTGGATTTTCCAGGACGGCCACCTCGGCGCGCTGGGTACCACTCCCAGCGGCACGCTGGTGGCTAACATTCCGGTGCTGTTGTTCTGCGTCGCGTTCGGTCTGTCGATGGATTACGAGGTGTTCCTGGTTTCCCGGATTCGGGAGTACTGGTTGGCTTTCGTCGCCGCCCGCCCCGCGACGGCGAACCACAAAACGAAACGTGCCGACAACGACGAGAGCGTGGCGCTCGGGCTGGCCCGGACCGGCCGCGTCGTTACCGCCGCCGCGCTGGTGATGTCGATTTCGTTCGCAGCGTTGATCGCGGCGCAGGTGTCGTTCATGCGGATGTTCGGTGTCGGCCTGACGCTCGCTGTGCTGGCCGACGCGACGTTGGTGCGGATGGTTCTGGTTCCGGCGTTCATGCACGTGCTGGGGCAGTGGAGCTGGTGGGCGCCAAAACCGCTGACGTGGCTGCATGAGCGGTTCGGCATCAGTGAGGCCGCGGACGTCGTGACCTCACCGGCAACCGCTACAGGTTCGGCCGGGCGGCATCGCCGCGCAGACGTCGGACCCCAAGCGTCCAACGGCGATCGGGGCGCGCGTGCAGCGGCTACGGTCAGGCACAGTGGCTAGTCCGGCAACCGACAATCTCCGCCGACGTCGTGCACCACGCGGGTCCGGCGAGCTGCTTCGCGACCAAATCCTGGATGCCGCTACCGAACTCCTGTTGGAAACCGGACACGCCAAAGCGGTGTCGATCCGCTCGGTGGCGCAACGCGTCGGTGTGACGCCGCCATCGATCTACCTGCATTTCGAAGACAAAGACGCGCTGCTTGACGCGGTGTGCGCACGCTACTTCGAGAAGCTGGACGAGGAAATGCAGCGGGTGTCCGTTGGGCAGCCGTGCACCATCGAGGTGCTGCGCGCTCAGGGGCTGGCGTATATCCGGTTCGCCACCGAGACCCCGGAGCTGTATCGGATCGCAACGATGGGTGAGTGGCGGTCGGGCAGCGATGTTGACGCCGCCCTGGCCAGCTCGGCGTTCGAGCACCTGTGTGTCAGTGTGCGGGCACTGATGGCCGAGGGCGCCTGCCCGCCCGGCGATGCGACGGTCGTCGCGCTGGAACTGTGGAGTGCTGCGCACGGGGTGGCGTCGCTGCTGATCGCCAAACCGCATCTGCCGTTCGGCGATGCCAATGACTTCGCCGACCGGGTGCTCGGTGCCGTGTTATGCGGGCATATCGTGGAGGGACTGGTCGGCGCCGATGCCACCCCGCAGCAGACCGTGGAGTGGCTTATGGCGGTTGGAAATTCGATTAAACCAACGGAAGGTTCGCAAGCGTGACCGCTTCGTGCCAGCGGCCCCCGGTGCAGGTCGACAACCCGTTCTTCGCCCGGATCTGGCCCACCATCGCCGCACATGAGACCGAGCAGATGCGTGAATTGCGCCGGGAGAATCTGGCCGGATTGTCCGGCCGGGTCCTCGAGGTCGGTGCGGGCGTCGGGACCAACTTCGCTCTGTACCCGGATTCCGTCGAGCAAGTCGTTGCGGTCGAGCCCGAGCAGCGGCTGGCCGTACTGGCCCGGGACGCGGCCGCCGGCGCCCACGTTCCGGTCGCGGTGACGGACCGGACGGTGGAGAGTTTCTCGGCGGGCGAGCCGTTCGACGCGGTGGTGTGCTCGCTGGTGCTGTGTTCGGTGACAGACCCCGATTCGGTGCTGCAGCAGCTGTTTTCGTGGTTGCGGCCGGGCGGCGAGCTGCGTTATCTGGAGCATGTGGCCAGCGGCGGAATCCGGGGTCGGTTCCAGCAGCTGGTCGACGCGACCATATGGCCGCGCCTGTGCGGCAACTGCCACACGCACCGCGACACCGAGCAGTCAATCCTCGCCGCTGGATTCGAGGTTGGCAACGCGCGAACCGAGCGGACTATGCCGGCGTGGGCGCCGCTGCCGGTGTCGGAGTTCCTGCTGGGCCGGGCGCGCCGGCCGGCTTAGTTCAGCAGGGCCGGTAGCCGCTGCAGCAAGGTCGGTAGTGCCTTGCTGGCTGTCTCGCGCACGGTAATCGTGGCGCTGTCGGACAGCGGCGTCGGCTCTGGATTGACCTCGATGACGACCGTGCCGCGCGCGAGAGCCAACTCGGGCAGGCTCGCCGCCGGGTACACGATGCCGGAGGTACCCACCACGACCAGCAGGTCGGCCGCGGTCGTCGCCTCGACCGCGTGCTGCCACGGCTCCTCGGGCAGCGGCTCCCCGAACCACACGATGTCGGGCCGGATCAAGCCGCCACAGTGGTCGCAGGTCGGTGGCTCGACTCCCAGGGCCGGCTCGGTCATCTCGGGCAACTCGCCCGTGTAAGGCAAACCGCAAGTGGCGCAACGGAAGTCAAACAAGCTGCCGTGCAGGTGATGCACCGGTGAGCTACCGGCGCGCTCATGCAGATCGTCGACGTTCTGCGTGACGACGCTGACCTCGGCGTGGTCCTGCCAGGCGGCGACGGCGCGGTGGCCGGGGTTGGGTTCGACGGTGGCCACCAGGTAGTGCCGCCACAAATACCATCCCCACACCCGCTCGGGGTTAGCAAGCCAACCTTGGGTACTGGACAACTCGTAGGGGTCGAATTTGGCCCACAATCCGTTCTTGTCGTCGCGAAACGTCGGCACGCCACTCTCCGCCGAGATTCCCGCGCCTGACAGGACCGTTATTCGCACCCCACCAACATAGCGGGACTGCGAGATACTGAGCAGGTGGAACTGGGGGAATGGCTGCGGGTCGACGGAAAAGCCGGTCGACCGCTGTTCGACCAGCTGCGAAACCAGATCATCGACGCGATTCGGGACGGCACGTTACCGCCCGGGGTCCGGTTGCCGACCGTACGTGAGCTGGCCGGTCAGCTAGGCCTGGCGGTCAACACCGTGGCCCGCGCATACCGCGAGCTGGAGACCGCCGGCGTCGTCGAAACCCGCGGACGCTTCGGCACATTCGTTGCCCGCGCGGACCCGTCGGATTCTGCGATGGCGGCCGCGGCGCGCAGCTATCTCGATGTCGCGCGCGGACTGGGGCTCGGCAAGGCGGACGCGCTGCGCTATCTCGAGGCCGCCTCCGACGACTGATCGAGACCCGATCATTTCAGAAGTTTGGCCAGCGTCCGCACGTTGCGGGTGGTCGTCGACGATTTGTATCGCTTCTTGCCCATCGTTTTGCCGATGGTGCTGTCCAGCGTGTGGTTCTTGGGCACCTGCCAATAGATCACGCCGGCGGAATCGGGTCCGCGGGCGATCTTCTCGTCGGCCCCGGCCTGGTCGGCCAGTGCGGCGAGTTCGTCGAGCACGTCGGTGTCGCTGACAAACGTGACGTAGGACTGGTAGCCGTCCAGTTCGGGCTCGAACGGGTAGGCATCGAGGATGGCCCGTACCGTTTCAATGGGGTAGACCAGCACCCAGGCGTCGTATCCGAACCGCTGCCGCAGCGCGGTTTCGGCCTTGGTGCGCACGGCATCCGCACCAGCCCGTGATTCCAGAATGATATTGCCGCTGGCCAAGATCGTGCGCACCTTGGCGAACCCGGCGTCGGTCAGTGCGTGCGCTACGTCGGCCATCTTGAGGTTGACCCCGCCGACGTTGACGCCGCGTAGGAATGCCGCGTAACGGGTCATGAGCGTGATGGTAGCGACCCGCGACTAGTAGGCTTTCGACATGGGACGCCAAGTGTTCGACGACAAGTTGCTTGCCGTGATCGCCGACAACTCCCTGGGCGTGCTGGCCACTGTCAAGCGCGACGGGCGTCCACAGCTGTCCAATGTCTCGTACTACTTTGACGCCCGCAGCGTTGCCGTTCAGGTGTCGGTCACCGAGCCGCTGGCCAAGACCCGCAACCTGCGTCGCGACCCGCGGGCTTCGCTGCTGGTCAGCTCCGACGACGGCTGGTGCTATGCCGTCGCTGAGGGCGCCGCGGAGCTGACCCCGCCAGCGCGCGCGGTCGACGACGACACCGTCGAAGCGCTGATTACGTTGTACCGCAATATCGCCGGTGAACACCCGGACTGGGACGACTACCGCCAGGCGATGGTCACCGACCGTCGCGTGCTGCTGACGATGCCGATAGCGCACGTATACGGCATGCCGCCGGGCGTGCGGTGATCGCTAATCACGCCGAATTGCCGCGGGCACGCTAGGCTTCGGGCATGGCTGCATCCAAGTCGGGGTCGGATTCCGCGTCGGAGGACGACGCCAAACGCAAATTCCGGGAAGCCCTGGACCGCAAGAACGCCAAGTCGGCGGGCGGCGCGGCTCATAAGGACGGCGGCGCCAAGCAGCCCCGCGTGCACGGGCCGGCTGAGAACCGCCGAGAATTCCGCCGCAAAAGCGGTTAGTCGCTCACCCGGCGGAGGGCAGCTGGGCTTTCTCTTCTGAGCCGCCGATCCCGAAAAATACAGCGGGAACAACGAATTCAATGGCCATCAGCACTTCTTGGAACCAGTGCGGCCGACCATTGTGAACCAGCGAGATCAACCGTCCAACAGCACTCAACAGCATCAGGCCCGCCAATAGGCGCACATCGCCGGCCCGGATCGGAGACTTGCGCGCTACCCGCAGCCACGCGAAGCCATACCCGGCGAAAAAGGCTGAGTAGAACCGCTCCCGCGAATCGACCGTGGCGTTGGCGTCCGTCGCGCCGGGAACCGAAGCCGTCCCGAGCGCGAAATGGTAGACGCCGATGGCGATGCAAGACAGCCCGGTGAATCCCGCCAAGTTCCTCAAGTAGCGGCTGCCCGTCACGCTGCTGGTCACATCAACCGTCCCTCACCGAGTGAATGGCGTACCGCCACCGTAGCGCGTCAGCACAGTCTTAAACTGTGACGGTGCCGAAGCTGCAGCTTGCCCAGGACCCGGCCGCGGATGCGCTGCTCGGAGCCAACCCTTTCGCATTGCTGGTCGGCATGCTGCTCGACCAGCAGGTGCCGATGGAGACCGCCTTCGCCGGCCCGAAGAAGATCGCCGACCGGATAGGCGGCTTCGACGCAACCGAAATCGCCGACTACGACCCGGACAAGTTCGCCGCCCTGTGCTCGGAAAGGCCTGCGATACACCGCTTTCCAGGCTCGATGGCCAAGCGCATCCAGGCGTTGGCCCAGATCATCGTCGATCACTACGAGGGCGATGCCGCCGCGTTATGGACAGCAGGTGACCCCGATGGGCCGGAGTTGCTACGGCGACTCAAGGAGCTACCGGGGTTCGGCGAGCAGAAGGCGAGAATCTTCCTGGCGCTGCTCGGCAAGCAGTACTCGGTGACGCCGAAGAATTGGCGGACGGCCGCCGGCGAGTTCGGCAAGGCCGGCACGCACTTGTCGGTCGCCGATATCGCCGACGCCCGCTCGCTCGAGAAAGTGCGGTCTCACAAGAAGCAGATGAAGGCAGCTCAAAAGGGAAAGGCGGCAACGTGAAGACACATCTGAACTGCCCGTGTGGTGAGGCGATCACCGGCAAGGACGAAGACGAATTGGTCGAGCTGACCCAGGCACACCTGGCCAGCGCTCATCCCGGACTGGAGTACGACCGGGACGCGATTTTGTTCATGGCCTACTAACGGCTGATCCGCCGGCGCGCACACGGCGATGGGCGCGCGCCGACGGAAGGAACCGGGGTTACGGCACCACCGTCGAACCGATGGTGGGCATGAACTGGCACTGCTTGTCCTTGGTCGTGACCTGCCCGAAGATCGTCGACATCACGCTGCCCGACCCGGTGTCGGCGATAGCGGTCAACGTGGTCGGCCCCGCCGGATTGATGTCGGGTTGCGGCTTGAGCGTCGCGCTGCCCGACTTGCCGGTGGTCAAATTCACCCAGGTCACGTTCAGCGGCAGCTTCTGCACGTCGGCAGGTCCCGGTGTGCCGATCGCGGTGAACACGTAGGCGGTCTGCCCGGCTTGGGGGCCCGGCGTCGGAATCTTCGCGGGCCCGGCCACCGACAGCGCCGTCGCCAGGACGTTACCGCCGTCGGCCGCACAGCCATTGCTGATCGACGGATACATGAATTCCTGCGTGGGCGGCGAGTCCGGGCTGAAACCCGGCGCCACTGGAGGATTAGCCGCGGCCGCGGGAGCAGGCGCGGGTGCCGCCGCCGCGGCGGGGGGTGCAGCCGGCGCGGCGGCAGGAGCCGGTCCGGCGGGTGGCACCGGCGCGGCTACCGGGACGGCGGTCGCGGGGGCAGGGGCGGGCGCGGCCGCGGGCCCGGGGCCGGCGGCATGCAGCGGATCGATACCCGTCGGCAGGTGCGCCTGAGCGCCGGGTTCCACGCCAGGCGGGACGATGTGCGCCGTGGGGGCGGATCCAGGCGGCTGATTCAGATCGGCCGGAACCGCCGCGTTGGGCGCCTGGACGAACTGGTTCACCGACGCCGCAACGTTTTTCGATTGGTCGGGCGCTGTCGGATTATGGGTGAACGCCGAGGCCGCGGCCATCAGCAGCTGCGACGCCTGCTCGGGGTTGCTGGCGGCCTGCTGAATGATGGGGCTCAGCTCGGTCAGTGCCGGCAGCCCGGGAAACTGCTGGGCGGGGATCGGCTGGGGCGGTGTCGGGTCGGCAGCCGCATCGGGGCCCAGTGCCACTGCGGCACTGCACGCGATGGCCGCGGCGGCCAAGCCGCTGATCAAATTCCTGGCGATTGCCATGGTGTCCTCCCGGTCGTCGTTGGTGTGGGTGGCCGGCTAGCACGGCAGCGGGCTAGCCGGCCACTGGCCGGTCCGAGTGCGTCAGGGCAGGCCGGACACCGGGAAGAACATCGGGTTCGGCGATGTCACCGGCGCAGAGACCGGCGCCGGTACCAATCCGGGCGAACTGATGCCAGGAGAAGCCGGGACGCCGCCGGTCATCAACGAGGTCAAGTCGCCGGGCAGCGAAATCTGCTGCGGCAGCGGCACCGGGAGAAACGGCATCTGCGGCAGGTTCAGCTGCGCCTGGGGCAGCAATCCGGCGGGTCCGGTCGTCGGCGCAGCCGCCGGAACGGTCGGCGTCAACCCCGGGATGCCGGTCAGCCCAGGCGCGGGCGCGGCCGGCGCCGCAAGGGTCGGCGTCAACCCTGGGACCCCGAGTCCGGGTGTCGCGGTCGTCGCCGCCGGCGCCGCGCCGGGGAACAGCGACGTTGCGCCCGGGACGGCGGAGCTGGCTCCCGGAAGGCCTGCTGTCGACGGCTGCGGAACTTTAATCGCAGCACTGGCCAACGGCGGCGGGGTTTGCGGCTGCCCGCCCAGGGCGCCCGCAATGTTTTGCAGCACCTGGGGTGCGCCGGCCGCCGAAGTGACCAACTGCTGCCCGATATTCGGTGCGGGTACCGGCGGCGCCGGGTCGGCGTGGGCCGTGCCCATCAAACCGCCCGTGAGTAGCGCGGCCGATGAGCCCGCCACCACCGCGGTGGCGCGGAACAGCGTCCAAATGGTTGACATGACTCTCCCTGGTTCTCGATGACGGGGTCCTCCAAGCGCCGATAGTTCGCCCGATACTGAAGTGACTCAAGTGACACGTGTGGTGGTTATTTGATCGTTACGGATACGAGTGCCTGCGGTGACCGGACGGGCTCATCCGGGCTACGGTCAGACGCGTCGCGGCCCCGTTAGAGTCGTGCACATAGACACCACCTCGGCCGCCCCGGCGGCAGCTACCACCCACCGACGGGCGATTTCGCTCAACGCCGCGGGGCCGGTGCTATTCGTCCTCAGCGTCGCCGGGAGGTTGGCCTGGACGTATCGGGCTCCCCACGGGGCCAACTTCGTCGACTTGCACGTGTACGTCTACGGTGCGGCCACCATCGACCACGTGGGTAGCCTGTACCACTACACCTACGCCGACCAGACGCCGAATTTCCCGCTGCCGTTCACCTACCCGCCGTTCGCGGCGATCGTCTTCTACCCGCTGCACCTGCTGCCGTTCGGCTTGGTCGCCTTCTGCTGGCAGGTCGCGACGATCGCCGCGCTCTACGGCGTGGTACGGCTGAGTCAGCGTCTGCTCGGCGTCGGCGCTGGCGAGGGCCACCGTCTCGCGATGCTGTGGACCGCGATCGCGATCTGGCTCGAGCCGCTGCGCAGCACGTTCGACTACGGCCAGATCAACGTGTTGTTGGCGCTGGCCGCGCTGTATGCGGTCTACACCACTCGATGGTGGTTGTCGGGCCTCCTGATCGGGCTGGCAGCCGGCGTCAAGTTGACGCCGGCGATCACCGGCCTGTACTTCGTCGGTGCCCGTCGGTGGGGTGCGGCGCTGTCTTCCGCGGTCGTCTTCCTGGCCACCGTTGCGGTGTCGGCCCTGGTCGTCCCCGACGAGACCCGCTACTACTTCACCGATCTGATCTTCAAGACCGACCGGGTTGGGCCGATGTGCACAATCTTCAACCAATCCTGGCGGGGCGGCGTTTGTCGGATCGTCGGCCACGATGCCGGCTACAGCCCGCCGGTGCTGATCGGGATCGCGGTTATCGCGATACTTTCCGTCCTGGCCTGGCGTGCGCTGAGCACCGGCGCCGGCGCGCCGGACCGGCTCGGCACTCTGCTCGTGGTCGAGTTGTTCGGGCTGCTGGTCGCGCCGATTTCCTGGACACACCACTGGGTTTGGCTGGTGCCGCTGATGATCTGGCTGCTGCACGGGCCCTTGTCCGAGCGCCTCGGCGCGCGAATTCTCGGCTGGGTCTGGTTAGTGCTGACCATCACCGGTGTGCCGTGGCTGCTCAGCTTCGCCCAGCCGACCATCTGGCAAAACGGTAGAGCGTGGTACCTCGCCTGGGGTGGACTGGTCTACATCGTGGCGGCGCTGGCGACGCTGGCCTGGATGGCCGCGAGCGGGAAGCGAACGGCTAGCCCCCGATAATCCCGTCGATATCGTGCGCCATCGCCACGTCCTTGTCGGTGATACCGCCCTCGGAATGCGTCACCAGCGCGAAAGTCACTGTCCGCCAACGGATATCAATGTCAGGGTGATGATCTCGGGCTTCGGCGTGCTCGGCCACCCGGCGCACGGCGTCGATACCGGCGAGGAACGCCGGAAACTTGACCGACCGGCGCAGCGAACCATCCGCGCGTTCCCACCCGTTGAGGTCAGGCAGTGCAGCGTCTACTTGCTCATCGGTTAATACAGTCATATTCCCGAGCGTACGTTGCTCGCCCGGTGTCGCGACCGTATAGCCTCACCCGCGATGCGGAACCAGATCGTGGTCGCCGGCGCCGTTATCGCCGAATCCAGGGTGCTGGTCGCACAACGTTTGCGGCCGCCGGAACTGGCGGGCCGCTGGGAATTGCCGGGCGGCAAGGTCGCGCCGGATGAGACCGAGCCCGAGGCGCTGGCCCGCGAACTTGCCGAGGAGCTGGGCGTGGAAGTCGCGGTCGGTGAACGGCTGGGCGACGACATTGCGCTCAATGCGACGACGACCCTGCGGGCCTACCGGGTCAGGCTGATCCGCGGCGAACCTCGTCCGCACGACCACGGTGCGTTGCGCTGGGTGACGGCGGCCCAGCTGCACGAAATCGACTGGGTGCCCGCCGACCGGGACTGGCTGCCTGCGCTGGCTCGAATTTTGTGACGCCGAGCGGCAAAGCTCACAGCCGCTCCCGCAAATTGCCTGGCTCCTCCTCGAACCGCCGTGCGGTCCGCATCGTCGCCAGGCGGTTTCGCGATCAACTGCTAACGCTGTCAGAATCACCGGCGTGGATTTTCGCAACATCGCCATCGTCGCGCACGTCGACCACGGCAAGACCACGCTGGTCGACGCCATGCTGCGGCAGTCCGGCCAGATCGACGCCCGCGTCGAACTGGCCGACCGGGTGCTCGACTCGAACGACCTCGAACGCGAGAAGGGCATCACGATCAAGGCCAAGAACGCGGCGTTCCAGTACAAGGACTACCACGTCAATATCGTCGACACCCCCGGCCACGCCGACTTCGGCGGCGAGGTCGAACGCGCCCTCACGATGGTCGACGGCGCGCTCCTGCTCGTGGACGCGAGCGAGGGCCCGCTGCCGCAGAC
>JAFAID010000330.1 GCA_019236925.1 Mycobacterium sp.
GCCCCGGCCCCCTGCTCCTGGTTGCCTTCTGGCTTCCGATTGTGGCCGGCGGCCCGGTTCACACAAGGCCGCGGCTTCGCTACGCTGACGCTTCGCTTCGGCCTGCGGCTCGCAAACTTTTCCCGGGCGCTCACAAGCTCGCTGGGAAAACTTTGCGCCCGGACCTTGCGCTCTCTCGGCCCTCTGCCGGCCCACATCTCCAGTGCCAGAAGGCAACAAAGACGGGCGGCCGGCCGCCCCCTTACCGAAAGGGTCATGAAAATGACTGAAACCACCACCACTGCTCACCCCGACCAGGCCGTGGACACCGGCAATGACGCCACCAGCGCGCAACCTACCGGCGCGCTGACTCACCTGCCGCCCCACGATCTCGACCTGGGCCTTAACGTCAGGGATAGGGTCGATCTCGGCAAGCAGTTTTTGGCCAGCCTGCGCGAGCACGGTGTGATCGCGCCGATCACCGCCGTGCGCCTCGACGACGGAACCGTGCAAGTGCGCGACGGCCAACGCAGGACGCTGGGGGCGCGCGAGGTCGGCTTGCCGACCGTGCCGGTCTATGTGGTGCCCGCCAACGCTTGCGATGAAGCGGCTCACACGGTGGAGCGGATCGCGCATCAAATCGTTGCCAACGATCACAGAGACGACCTCACCGATGCGCAACGGGCCCGCGGCATCCAGCAGATGTAATCCGTACCTACGGTCTGATGCCGACGACGTCATCTAACGTTGCCAGGATCGTCAATTCGCACCGTCGAAGACGACCGTATCTATAACGCCTCGCTCATGCCGACGACATCGGCGACACGCTGACTCCGGTGTCCATGAATTGTCGGTACGCGGAAGTAGGGTTGCCGCGGACGAGGGGTGACGGTGATGGCATCCACACAGCGGGTGGTGCTCGATGGGGCGACCACGTGGACGGTGGTGTCGGACTCGTTCTCGGTAGTGGACCCGATTGAGCGCTATCTGGAGTTCGGACGGCAAAGCGGCTTCAAGCCGAACAGAACTTTCACTCGAAGCAATCTCCACGGGCGACGTCCCATACCTAAGCGAGTTCTTTGGGTGGTTGATGAATGACGATGAGATGTTGTGCACAAGAAAAGAACTCGGAGGAAGGTGAAGTTCCAGAGTCGCGCCCTACGCCGGCCATGAGTTTTGACGACGACGATGGTGTGCGTTGTGCGTACAGTCGACGATGCACGTCCGAAAGATTGCGAGTCGACGGCCCCTAACTCATTCGGCGGAGCAGCGCAGCCATGATCGAATGAGTAGTGACTTGCCGATCGTAAGGTAGCCGGCCGTCTGTCGCCGCGTGGTCGAGCGTCATTCTCAGGACCGAGTGCGTCCAGCGGTGCCCGCGTAAACACCAGAGCGCCTGCGATGGGACTGAATAAAGTTCATTCTCGCTCGGCACCGAGATTATGCGAATGAGATAAAGGTCAAGCGAGAGGTCCGCGTTGTAGGTCAAGGCTAGGCGGTGGAGCGACGCGGAGCCGATGACGGTGCGTTGCGGCCGAATTCGCTGAAGCGCGCGGCGCGCCGCGCGACCTCGTGCGCGCGCCCCCGGGTGCGATTCGGCTGGCCGAACACTTGCATCGGCTCGCTGTAGAACATCTTTTTCATTGCCTCCACGAGGACCATGTAGGTGATGATGAACACGAGGAGCGCTGCCCAAAACTGCCACGGCAGGACGGTGAAGCCAAGGATGCGGTTCAGCGGCACAAGGGTGAGGATGACGCCGATGGCCACCACCGACAGCGTGGTGGCCGTCAGCATGCCGCTGGGTCGGCTGCGCCAGAACGGCACTTTGCGGGTGCGGATCGCGAAAACGATCAACGTCTGGGTGGCAAGGGATTCCACGAACCAGCCGGTGTGGAACGCAACCTCCCCGGCGTGCAGCACACCGAGCATGAAGGCGAAGGTCAGAAAGTCGAATAGCGAGCTGATGGGGCCGAAGGTGAGCATGAACCGGCGGATGAACGCGACGTTCCAGTGCGACGGCGCGGCAAGCTGCTCCGCATCGACATTGTCGGTGGGGATCGCCAGCTGGGAGGTGTCGTAGAGCAGGTTGTTCAGCAGGATCTGGCTGGGCAGCATCGGCAGGAACGCCAAGATTGCCGAGGCGCCCGCGGCGCTGAACATGTTGCCGAAGTTGCTCGATGTGCCCATCAACACGTATTTGATGGTGTTGGCGAAAATCCGCCTGCCCTCGGCCACTCCGGTGGCCAGCACACCGAGGTCTTTTTCCAGCAGGATGACGTCGGCGGCGTCCTTGGCCACGTCGGTGGCGCTGTCCACGGAGATGCCGACGTCGGCGGCGTGCAGGGCCAGCGCGTCGTTGACCCCGTCGCCGAGGAACCCCACCGACCGTCCGACGCGTCGCAGCCCCGTGATCAGCCGCTGCTTCTGTTCGGGGGAAATGCGGGCATAGATGGTGTGGTCCTGGGCGGCCTGGCTGAACTCTTCATCGCCGAGATGCTCCATCTCCGGTCCGGTGATCGTGCCCTTGGACACCAAACCCAGGTCAGCGCAGACTTTTTCGGCGACCTGCGGATTGTCCCCGGTGGCGATCTTGACCTCGATGTTCAGCGCGGCAAGCGCGGCAAGCGATTGGCGCGCAGTCGGTTTGGGTTCATCGGCGAACACACAGAACCCGGCCAGCATCAGCTCGGATTCGTCGGCGGCGGTGATGGTGCTCAATTCCGGGGCCGGCTTGACAGCCACGGCGACCACCCGCCGCCCGGCGGCGAAGAACCCGGCCAGGGTCTGCTGGGCAACCGCCGGTGTGTCCTGACAGCGGGCCAGCACCTGCTCGGGGGCGCCCTTGGTGACCAACAGCCGCTTTCCGTGATCATCGACCAACACCGATGTCGCCCGCCGAACGGGGTCAAACGGCAACAGCCCCACCCGCTGCACCCCCTCGCCGACGAGCTGCTGCGCGCCTGGGTCCTGCCACAGCGCGGCATCCAGCGGGTTGGTCGCCGCTCCGCCGGTGCCGGGATCCACATCGCAGGCCAGCAACCCCAGCCGCAGCACCGAATCACTGTGGGTCCCGGCCGGGGTGACGGTGTCGACCAAGCTGATCCGGCCCTCGGTCAGGGTTCCGGTCTTGTCGGTGACCAGGATGTCGATATCGCCCAGGTCTTCGATGCATATCAGGCGCTTGACCAACACCCCGACCTTGGCCAGCTGCCGCGAACCGGTCGCCAGGCTGGCGCTGACCACCGCGGGCAGCAGTTGCGGGGTGATCCCCACCGCGATGGCCAGGGCGAACTCAATCGAACCGATGACCGGCTTGTGCTGCAACAAGTTGCTGAGCAGAATAAATATGATCAACACGATCGCGACCCGCAGCAGCAGATAAGAAAACCGGCGCAGGCCGGCCTGAAAATCCGTCTCCGGTACTCCCTGACTCAAACCCGCCGCGATGTGACCGAATTGGGCGTCTTTGCCGGTGGCGTAGACCACCGCCACACCCTCGCCGGCGCTGACGATGGTGCCCATGAACGCGATATCGCTCATATCGGTCAGCGCCAACCCGGCCGCCACCGGCGCCGGTGACTTCTCCGAGCCGGTGGACTCCCCCGACAAGACGCTTTCGTCGCATTCCAACGCCGCAACCTCGATCAACCGCACATCCGCCGGCACGGCTTCCCCCAGCGACAGCCGGATCACATCACCGGGCACCAGGTCGGTCACGTCGACATCGATAAACGTGCCGTCCCGGCGCACGATCGCGGTGTGGTGGACCTGGGAATGCAATGCGGCCGCGGTCTTCTCGGCATGGTACTCGTTGAAAAAGCCCAGCCCCACGCTGGCGGCCAGAATGATCCCGATGATAACCGCGTCGGTTCGATCACCCAGAAAATACGACATCACTGCGGTGATAATCAAAAGGATCAGCACAGCATTTTGGAACTGACGGCCAAGCACCGCCAGGGCGCTCACGTGATGGCTTTGAATGACGTTTCTGCCGTAACGCGCCAATCGCTCGGAAACCTGGGCACTGGTCAATCCATTCGTGGAGCTGTCCAGCCAGCCCAGCACCCGCTCGACCGGAGCCGCGGCCACCGCCTCGGCGGTCAGCGGCTGAGGGATCGCTCCGCTAGGTGGCGTAGATGTCGTCGACACGTCCAGGCCTTCACCGTCATCTCTCAGCGCCGACTGCCGCCGACTTCGCGAGTATCGTCAACGGGACGGCTCCTGCCAGAGCCTCCCGCTCCTTCCATGTAAGGCGTATAGGCACCGTCATCGTCTCGCCGGGCACCCCGCCACCGTAGAGTCCAAAGTCATCGCCCTCAGTCCGGACATCGCGATTGGCGCGGGCATTGCGGCAGCGCCTTGCCGCGATGGCATCACAAGCTCAGCTCCCCGTCACGCCTCGGTCACGGGCGAGTCGGCCACACCCCGTTCCCTTGCCCTTGAACTCCATCCGTGCCTAATCTGCCGCGTATGGACGCCGTCCGGTTGCAGAAACCGGTTTGCCGTGGTGGCGGATCCGCAGCAGCCTTGTGCTTGACGGCGGTTTCACCGCGTCCCTGCTCTGACAAACACCTCACGAAAGCAGCAATCAATGACCACCCTTGCAGGTAAGACCGCCATCATCACCGGCGCCGGCGCCGGCATCGGCCGAGCCACCGCACTGCACATGACTGCCGCCGGCGCGCGCGTCGCGGTCACCGACGTCGATGACGCTGGCGGCAACGAGACCGTCAAGCAGATCATCGCCTCCGGCGGCGACGCCGTCTTCCTCCACCACGACGTCACCAGCGAAACCGAGTGGGTCGATGTTGTGGCGAAGACCGCAAGCACCTTCGGTGGAATCGACATCCTGTTCAACAACGCGGGCATCTACATCATCGCGCCGGTGACCGACATCGAGCTCGACACATGGAACAAGCTGATGGCCGTTAACGTCACCGGGACCTTTCTCGGTATGAAGCACACCATCCCGTCACTGATCGCCCGCGGCGGCGGCTCCATCGTCAACGCGTCCTCGGTGGCCGGGCTACGTGGCATTGCAGGGCACACGCTCTACGGCGCCTCCAAGGGCGCGGTGCGCATCATGAGCAAGGACGTCGCAGCCGAGTACGCGGCGGCCAACATTCGGGTCAACTCGATCCATCCCACCTACACCAAGACCGCGATGGCCAGCTACGGCGCCCGCGTCGCTGGCACCACCCTAGACGAACTGGGACGAAAGGTGGCGCCGCTTGGCCGCCTCGCCGACGTCGACGACGTCGCGAAGGTAGTCGTGTTCCTTGCGTCCGACGACGCCGCATACCTTACCGGCGGTGAATACCTCATCGACGGCGGCGGAATGAACATCATCAACGTCTGATTCGCCGACCACAGAAGCGAGAAAACAATGCCCGCAGCGGGCGAATCTGCTGCTGCATCGCCGACAAGTAGCTGCGTTTCGTCATGTCGAGTCACTTCGGCCGGCACTGTCAAGTTGGTGAGTGGCGGGCCGAAGCGGATGATCTCGGAGTCGATACGCAACCGGAGGGACCATCGTGGGTGAGGTGTCGTACAAGGGTCACCGGTATCCGGCGGAGATCATCGCGCACTGCGTGTGGCTGTATCAGCGGTTCCCGCTGAGCTTCCGCGAGGTCGAGGGGCTCATGCTGGTCCGCGGCGTGATCGTCACCTACGAGACGATCCGGCAGTGGTGCGCCAAGTTCGGACCCGTCTACGCGGCCGGCCTGCGCCGCCGCCAACCCCGACCCGGCGACAAGTGGCACCTCGACGAGGTGTTCTTGACGATCAACGGCCGTCGTCACTACCTGTGGCGGGCCGTCGACCAGGACGGCAACGTCCTCGACATCCTG
>JAFAID010000341.1 GCA_019236925.1 Mycobacterium sp.
GAGCACCTCTTTTTTGATCTGGACCGAAACCTTCGGGTTGGCTTTGAGGTTGAGGTACCACATCGGGTTCTTGGCCGCACCGACCTTCGACGCGGCCACGATGACCCGGTCGCCGTCACGCAGGAAATACAGCGGGCTGACCCGCAGTTGCCCACTCTCGCGGCCGGTTGTGGTCAATAGCGCAACCGGAATCTTCTGAAATGTGCCGCCGAGGCCCTCCCCGCCGCCACGGCGGTACATGAAGGTGTTGATGCGGGACATCCACTTGGCGAAGAAATCGGTCAACGGCGAATTTACATACCACGGTGGTGATTTCGAAGGCATAGCAGTGATCCTAGGTGCGCTGGATGAACGGGTGGAACCGCACCCTGATGTGGTGGATCTTCCCGTCGGCGGCCGGGATCAGGAAGGTCTCGTCCACCCGCGCAGCGACCCGCCGCCCCCCCAGACTTGGCTTGGTCAGCACGTTGTAGACCGCGCGTACTTCATCACCGTCGACGGTGTATTCGGGCTTGGTGGTCGCCGCGATGAGCCGGTACTGCGGCCCGCGATTGAGGCTGCGCCGCAAGTGGTTTCCGGAAAACCCCGTCTTGATGCCCTGCTCGAACCGAATGCAGTCGGGCCAGAACGGGACTCCATTGGCGTTGTGACTGACCAGCGCGTCGATGTAGGACTGTGCCGCGGCGATGCGGTCCTCGTCGGAAGCAGCCATTAGATGCGCTCGATGATGGTGCCCGTCGACAGCGCGCCGCCGGCGCACATGGTGATCAGCGCCGTGCTCTGATCCGAGCGCTCCAACTCGTGCAGCGCGGTGGTGAACAACCGGCTGCCGGTGCAACCCACCGGATGCCCCAGCGCGATCGCGCCGCCGTTGACGTTGACCCGATCCATGTCGGGGTTGTGCACCCGCGCCCAGGACAGCACCACCGATGCGAAGGCCTCGTTGATCTCGGTGATGTCGATGTCACCCATCTTCATGCCGGCCTTCTCCAGCACCTTCGCGGTGGACTGCACCGGGCCGTCCAGGTGGTAGTAGGGCTCGGCGCCGACCAGGGCCTGGCTGACGATGCGTGCGCGCGGCTTCAAGCCTTGCGCTTTTGCTTTCGCCTCATCCATCCACAACACCGCCGCGGCGCCGTCGGAGATCTGCGACGAGGTGCCCGCGGTGTGGATGCCGCCGTCGAGCACCGGCTTGAGCTGGCTCAGTCCCTCCATCGTGGTGTCCCGTAGACCCTGGTCGCGGCTGACCATGTGGCGCTCGCTGGTGGGCTGCTTCTGCTCGTCAAGAACCGGCGCCTCGATCGGTGAGATCTCCCGGTCGAAACGGCCCTCGTCCCAGGCCCGCTTGGCATGCTGCTGGGAGGCCAATCCGAAGGCGTCGATGTCCTCGCGGGTAATCCCGCGACGCTTGGCGATGCGCTCGGCGGCGGTGAACTGGTCGGGCAGATCGATGTCCCAGGACTCGGCACGCCAATTGCGATCGGGACCGGCGTTGGCGCCCAGCCCCACCCGGCTCATCGCCTCGATGCCGCAGGCGATACCGACGTCGATCGCGCCCGCCGCGATCAGGCCGGCGATCAAATGGTTGGCCTGCTGCCCGCTGCCACACTGGCAGTCGATCGTGGTGGCGCCCACCTGCTCGGGTAGACCCGCGGTCAGCCACGCCGTGCGGGTGATGTTGTTGGACTGCTCCGCGAACTGTGTCACGCAGCCGCCGATGAGCTGCTCGACGTCGCCGGCGTCGATGCCGGCCTTGTCCACAAGTGCCTTCTGCACCGCGCCCAGCAGCTCGGTGGCGTGCAGCCCCGACAACCATCCGGCACGTTTGCCGATCGGGCTGCGGGTGGCTTCAACAATTACCGGGTTACCCATGCGGTCAGGCTAGAACACGTTTCATTACTCTGACAAGCGACGATGCCCGGGCGGCTTTTATCAGCGATAGAGGCATGTTTTACTGACACTAGAACACGTTGCAATTCAGGAGAGCACCCTAATGGCACCCCCTAACATTTCAGCTGAGTTCGACTTTCTCGATCCCGACGTCAACCTGGCCGGGCTTCCGGTGGCGGAACTTGCCGAGCTGCGCAAGTCCGAACCGATCCATTGGGTCGAGGTCCCGGGCGGCACGGGCGGCTTCGAGGACAAGGGGTATTGGATCGTCTCCAAACACGCGGATGTCAAGGAGATATCGCTCCGCAGCGACGTCTTCTCCAGCTGGCAGAACGGCGCGATCCCGACCTGGCCACCGGAGATGAAGCGCGAGCAGGTCGAGCTGCAGCGCAGCGTCATGTTGAACATGGACGCGCCGCACCACACCCGGCTCCGCAAGATCATCTCCCGCGGGTTCACGCCACGGGCCATCGGGCGTCTGGAGGCCGAGCTCGCCGAGCGTGCTCAGAACATCACCAAAGCCGCGGCGGCGGAGGGCTCCGGCGACTTCGTCGAACAGGTCTCATGCGAGCTGCCGCTGCAGGCCATCGCTGGATTGCTGGGCGTGCCGCAGGAGGACCGGGACAAGTTATTCCGGTGGTCGAATGAAATGACTGGTGGCACCGACCCCGAGTACGCCGATGTCGATCCCGCGCAATCGTCGATGGACCTGATCATGTACGCCATGGCGATGGCCGACGAACGGGGCAAGAACCCGACCGACGACATCGTCACCACCCTGATCCAGGCCGACATCGAGGGGGAGAAGCTCTCCGATGACGAGTTCGGCTTCTTCGTTGTCATGCTCGCGGTGGCGGGCAACGAGACCACCCGCAACTCGATCACCCACGGCATGATCGCCTTCGCGAACAACCCGGATCAGTGGGAACTATTCAAGAAAGACCGCCCATCGACCGCGGTCGACGAGATCATCCGTTGGGCCACGCCGGTATCGGCGTTCCAGCGCACCGCCAACGAGGACGTCGAGTTGGGTGGCGTGCTGATCAACAAGGGCCAGCGGGTGGTGATGTCCTACCGGTCGGCCAACTTCGACGACGAGGTCTTCGAAGATCCGCATTCCTTCAACATCCTGCGCGACCCGAACCCGCACGTGGGATTCGGCGGCACCGGGGCGCATTACTGCATCGGCGCTAATCTGGCTCGGATGACGATCAACCTGATCTTCAACGCCGTGGCCGACCACATGCCGGACCTGAAGCCGCTCTCGGAGCCCGAACGCCTGCGCTCAGGCTGGCTCAACGGCATCAAGCATTGGCAGGTCGACTACACCGGCAAAACCGCGGTCGCACAGGGATGAATCTGAAAACGACGATGGATTTCACGCCGGACCCGGCGCAGCAAGCTGTCGCCGATGTGGTCACCTCGGTACTGGACCGCGATAACTCATGGGAGGCGCTTGTCGCGGGCGGCGTGACCGCGCTACCGGTGCCCGAGCGGCTGGGCGGTGACGGCGTCGGCCTGCCCGAGATCGCGACGGCGCTGACCGAGATCGGTCGCCACGGCTTGATCAGTCCGGCGCTGGCCACCCTCGGATTTGGTGCTCTGCCGCTGCTGGATTTGGCCTCCGACGAGCAGCAGGACCGCTATCTCGGCGGCCTGGCCAAAGGCTCGGTGCTGACCGCAGCGCTCAACGAACCCGGCACGGCGCTGCCGGAACGGCCGGCGACGACCTTTGTGCACAGTCGGCTGTCCGGCACCAAAGTCGGTGTCGGCTATGCGGAAAAAGCGGAGTGGCTGATCGTCGCTGCTGACAGCGCGGTCGTCGTGGTGTCACCCAAGGCCGAGGGCGTGCACCTTTCAAAGACGCCGACGTCCAACGGATCCGACGAGTATGTGGTCACCTTCTCCGATGTCGTGGTGCCCGAACAGGATGTGTTGGTCGGAGCGACGACGCAGCGGGTGAACCAGCTGGCGCTGGCCGCGATCGGTGCCTATGCGGCCGGCCTGGTCGCCGGCGCTTTGCGGTTGACGGCCGACTATGTGGCGAACCGGCACCAGTTCGGTAAGCCACTGTCCACCTTCCAGACCGTCGCCGCGCAGCTCGCTGAGGTCTACATCGCTTCGCGGACCATCGATTTGGCGTCGACATCGGTGATCTGGCGACTGTCCGAAGGGCGGGACGCGAGCGACGACCTCGACGTCCTCGGCTACTGGATCACCTCGCAGGCGCCGCCGGTGATGCAGACCTGTCACCACTTGCACGGCGGCATGGGCATGGACGTCACCTATCCGATGCACCGGTACTACTCCACGATCAAAGACCTGACCCGGCTGCTGGGCGGGCCTTCTCATCGCCTCGATCTGGTGGGAGCGCAATGTTCATCGAACTGACACCGGAACAGCGACAGCTGCAAGCCGAGCTACGCCAATACTTTTCGAATTTGATCTCGTCCGACGAGATGAAGGCGATGGAGCAGGACCGCCACAACGCCGCTTACCGCGCGGTGATCCGCCGGATGGGCCAGGACGGCAAGCTCGGTGTCGGGTGGCCAAAAGAGTTCGGCGGCCTGGGCTTCGGTCCGATCGAGCAACAGATCTTCGTCAACGAGGCCCATCGCGCCGACGTCCCGTTGCCGGCGGTGACGCTGCAGACGGTCGGACCCACGCTGCAGGTGTTCGGCAGCGAGATGCAGAAGAAGAAATTCCTGCCGGCGATCCTGGCGGGTGAGGTGCACTTCGCGATCGGCTATACCGAACCGGAGGCCGGCACCGACCTGGCGTCGTTGCGGACCGCGGCCGTGCGCCACGGCGACGAGTACGTCGTCAACGGCCAGAAGATCTTCACCACCGGCGCACATGACGCCGACTACATCTGGCTGGCGTGTCGCACCGATCCGGAAGCCGTTAAGCACAAGGGCATTTCGATTCTGATCGTCGACACGAAGGATCCCGGCTACTCCTGGACACCGATCATCTTGTCCGACGGCGCCCACCACACCAATGCCACGTACTACAACGACGTGCGAGTGCCCGCCGACATGCTGGTCGGCGAGGAGAACGGCGGATGGCGGCTGATCACCACGCAGCTCAACAATGAGCGGGTGATGCTGGGCCCGGCGGGCCGCACCGCGGGCATTTACGATCGGCTGCACGCGTGGGCGTCCAAGCCGGGTGGTGACGGCGTCACGCCCATCGATCACCAGGACGTCAAGCGCGCGCTGGGTGAGATCTATGCGATGTGGCGGATCAACGAGCTGCTGAATTGGCAGGTGGCCGCCGCCGGTGAGGACATCAACGTCGCCGACGCCGCTTCGACGAAAGTGTTTGGCACGGAGCGAATTCAGTACATCGGCCGGCTCGCCGAGGAAATCGTCGGCAAGTACGGCAACCCCGCCGAGTCAGACACCGCCGAACTGCTCGACTGGCTCGACTCGCAAACCAAACGCAACCTCGTCATCACCTTCGGCGGCGGCGTCAACGAAGTGATGCGCGAGATGATCGCGGCCTCGGGCCTCAAAGTTCCCCGGGTGCCGCGGTGACCGACATTCGGGAAGCCGTCGCGGAGATCACTGCCTCAGTCGTCGCCAAGCCGCGCGCGGCCCGGGATCCGGTGAACCAGCCGATGATCAACAATTGGGTGGAGGCTATCGGCGACCGCAACCCGATCTATACCGACGAGGCAGCGGCCCGCGACGCCGGGCACCCGGGAATCGTCGCCCCACCGGCGATGATTCAGGTGTGGACGATGTTCGGGCTGGGCGGAGAACACCCAACCGACGATCCCATGGGCCCGATGATGAAGCTGTTCGACGATGCGGGCTACGTCGGAGTGGTCGCGACCAACTGTGAGCAGACCTACCACCGGTATCTGCGACCGGGCGAGGAAGTCAGCATCGCCTCCGAGATGCGCGACGTGGTCGGCCCCAAGCAGACCGCGCTCGGTGAGGGCTGGTTCATCAACCAGCACATCACTTGGCGTGTCGGTGACGAGGATGTCGCCGAGATGGAGTGGCGCATCCTCAAATTCAAGCCGCGGGAGGCTGCGGCGGCTCCCGCCTCGGTGCCCGAGGACCTGGACGCCGGCGCCATGATGCGGCCGGCCGTATCGCGGGACACCGCGTTCTTCTGGGAGGGCGTCAAGGCGCACGAGTTACGGATCCAGCGGCTGCAGGACGGTAGCCTGCAGCACCCGCCGGTGCCGGCTGTCTGGCAGGACAAAGCAAAGCCCATCGACTTTCAGGTGGCGAGCGGCAAGGGCACGGTGTTCAGCTTCGTGGTGCACCACGCACCGAAGGTGCCGGGTCGCACGTTGCCGTTCGTGATCGCGTTGGTGGAGCTCGATGAGCGCGTTCGTATGCTGGGGGAGCTGCGCAACGCCGACCACGCCGAGGTGAAGATCGGAATGCCAGTTCGCGCAACCTATATCGATTTCCCCGCCGGTGACTCCGGGCCGGAGTGGAGTCTCTACGCCTGGGAGCCTGACGCATGAGCGCACCGGTCATCGAAGTCGGCACCAAGTTGCCCGAGCTGAAGCTGTACGGGGATCCCACGTTCATCATCTCGACGGCATTGGCCACCAGGGACTTTCAGGACGTACACCACGACCGCGATCTGGCGCAGGCGAAGGGGTCGAAGGACATCTTCGTCAACATCCTCACCGACACCGGGCTGGTGCAGCGGTACATCACCGACTGGGCTGGGCCGTCGGCGTTGATCAAGTCGATCGGGCTGCGGCTGGGTGTGCCGTGGTATGCCTACGACACGGTGACGTTCTCCGGTGAGGTGACCGCCCTTGACGGAGGCCTGATCACGGTAAAAGTCGTGGGCAGCAACAGCCTTGGTGATCACGTCATCGCAACTACGACGCTGACGATCGGGGATGTTTAGTGCTGTCGGGTAAGGCCGCCATCGTCGGCATTGGTGCCACCGACTTCTCCAAGGACTCTGGTCGCAGCGCGCTGCGCCTGGCCGCCGAAGCCGTCCGCGACGCCCTCGACGATGCCGGCCTCACGCCTGCCGACGTCGACGGACTGACCACGTTCACGATGGACAGCAACACCGAAATCGCCGTCGCACGTGCGGCCGGCATCGGTGAGCTGAAGTGCTTCTCCAAAATCCACTACGGCGGCGGCGCGGCGTGCGCGACCGTCCAGCAGGCGGCGATGGCCGTCGCGACCGGCGTGGCCGATGTAGTGGTGGCTTACCGGGCCTTCAACGAGCGGTCCGGCATGCGGTTCGGCCAGGTGCAGACTCGGTTGGTGGGAGATGCCAGTGCCCAGGCCGATTCGACTGCTGCGGACAATTCGTTTTCGTATCCGCACGGGCTGTCGACGCCGGCGGCACAGGTGGCGATGATCGCGCAGCGGTACATGCATCTCTCCGGTGCGACCAGTCGGGACTTCGGGGCCATCTCGGTCGCCGATCGCAAGCATGCCGCCAAGAACCCGAAGGCGTACTTCTACGAGAAGCCGATAACCATTGAGGACCATCAGAATTCGCGATGGATCGCCGAGCCGCTGCGTCTGCTGGACTGCTGCCAGGAAACCGATGGCGCGGTGGCGATCGTGGTGACTTCGGTCGAGCGGGCCAAGGACCTCAAGCACCGGCCGGCGATCATCGAGGCGGCGGCGCAAGGCTCGAGCCCCGACCAGTACACGATGGTCAGCTACTATCGGCCTGAACTCGGCTTGCCGGAAATGGGTCTGGTGGGTCAGCAGCTGTGGCAGCAGTCCGGGCTGTCGCCCACCGATATCCAGACCGCGGTGCTTTATGACCACTTCACTCCGTTCACGCTGATTCAGTTGGAGGAGTTGGGATTCTGTGGCAAGGGAGAAGCCAAGGACTTCATCGCGGACGGTGCGGTCGAGGTGGGCGGCCGGCTGCCCATCAACACCCACGGCGGGCAACTCGGCGAGGCCTACATCCACGGCATGAATGGCATCGCCGAGGGAGTTCGCCAATTACGCGGCACGTCGGTGAACCCGGTGCCCGACGTCGAGCATGTGCTGGTCACCGCAGGCACCGGTGTCCCAACCTCCGGCCTGATCCTGGGCTAACCCAGCTGGTGAACAGTCCGCTCCGGCTTATCCGGGTTGACCAGGCTGGCCAGTAA
Organism: Mycobacterium sp.; assembly: GCA_019236925.1. Classification (GTDB taxonomy): domain Bacteria; phylum Actinomycetota; class Actinomycetes; order Mycobacteriales; family Mycobacteriaceae; genus Mycobacterium. The sequence goes on from JAFAID010000341.1 coordinate 8,003, forward strand.
CACCGTTGGCGATGGGGCCGGTGCCGCCGGAGCCGCCGGGACCACCGGACCCGGGCGAACCGATCAACCCCTGATGGCCGCCATCGCCGCCGTTTCCGCCATCACCGCCGGAGCTGCCGGTGGTGACGGTGCCGCTCGTGACGGTGGCGGCGTTGCCTCCCGACCCGCCGGCGCCGCCGTCTGCGCCGTTGCCGAAGATAAGGCCCTGCCCGCCGCCGCCGGCCGAGCCGCCGGCGCCACCGTTGTTGCCGCTGCCCAGGATGCTGCCGGTGATGTTCCCGGCGTTGCCGCCATTTCCGCCGTCGCCGCCGTGGCCGGAGTTGCCGAACTCGGCGTTGCCGCCTGAGCCGCCGACCCCGCCTGCTCCGCCGTTGTCGCCGGTGGTGACGGTGCTGCCGGTGAGTGTTCCGGCTGTTCCTCCGGTGCCGCCGGTGGCGCCGTTGCCGGCTTGGCCGAAGATGCTGGTGCCGCCGTCTCCGCCTGTTCCGCCGGTGCCGCCGTTGTCGCCGTTGTCGCCGGTGCCAATCGTGAAGGCCTGACCGGCGATGCCGCCTGCTCCGCCGTTCCCGCCATTGTCGCCGGTCGTGACCGTGCTCGATTGGCTCAGGGCCCCGCCTGCTCCGCCGTCTCCTCCTGTTCCGCCCACGCCGC
>JAFAID010000387.1 GCA_019236925.1 Mycobacterium sp.
TAGATCGTGCCAGCCCAGATCTTCGTCAGGCATTCGCAACCGCACCACCGGTTTACGGCCCTCGGCCAGGTAAGCCGCTCGCTGCTGCTGTGTCAGATCACGGTCGAAGTTGTCGTAGCCCAGCTTCGGGCTGCGGCCGGCCGCCAGATGGCGCGCCTCGACTTCCTGCGGCGTCGAGAAGGCCTCGTATGCCTCACCGGCGGCCAGCAGCTTGGCCACCACGTCTCGGTAGATGTCGCTGCGCTGCGACTGCCGGTACGGGCCGTAGGCTCCGCCCACCTCGGGGCCCTCGTCCCAATTCAGCCCGAGCCAGCGCAGCGCATCCAACAGCGCCAGATAGCTTTCCTCGCTGTCACGTTCGGGGTCGGTGTCCTCGATGCGAAACACGAAGGTGCCGCCGGTGTGCCGTGCGTACGCCCAGTTGAAGAGCGCGGTGCGGATCAGACCCACATGCGGTACACCGGTTGGCGACGGGCAGAACCGGACCCGTACGCCAACTGCTTCGCTCACGATTTTCCTTTGCGGACAACGGGGTTGGTCAACGTTCCGATTTCCGCGATGGTGATGCTGACGGTGTCGCCGTCTTCGATGGGCCCCACACCCGCTGGCGTGCCGGTGAGAATGAGATCGCCCGGCAGCAACGTCATCACCGCCGAGATCCATTCCACGATCGCGCCGATGTCGTGGATCATCAACGAGGTACGGCTGTGCTGCTTGACCTCGCCGTTGACTTCGGTGCGCAGTTCGAGGTCGGACGGGTCGACATCGGTGACGATCCACGGCCCGACGGGGCAGAACGTGTCGTGGCCCTTCGCGCGTGTCCACTGGCCGTCGGCCTTCTGTTGGTCCCGGGCAGACACGTCGTTGGCAATCGTGTAGCCCAGGATGCTCTCGGCTGCGCGCGCGGCCGAGATGTCCTTGCAGGGCCGACTGATGACGGCCGCGAGCTCGCCCTCGAAATGCACCGGGGATGCATCAGCAGGCAGCCGGATCGGCACATTGGGCCCGATGATCGCGGTGTTGGGCTTGAGGAAGATCACCGGATCGGCCGGCGCCGGGCCGGTTTGGCCGCCCATCTCGGCGATGTGATCGGCGTAGTTCTTCCCGATGCAGACCACCTTGCTGGCGAGCATCGGGGCCAGCAGTCGCGCGTCGGCCAGCGGCCAGGAGCGGCCGGTGAAAGTCGGGGTGCCGAAAGGGTGCTCGGCGATCTCACGGGCAGTCATCCCGGTAGCCTCGTCCGGCTCGCCTTCGATGCTGACGAACGCGACGCCGTCGGGACTGGCAATTCGGCCAAGGCGCATTTGCCTGAGCCTACTGACGCGCTGACGAGAACTGCACAGCCGGGCCGGTTGTCGCTTCAACCCCTGCATTCGGATGGCTGTGCGAGCATGTATCGATGCCGACGGAGCCGACCGGCACGGTCAGACTCAGTACGGGCCGGCGCTGGTCGATCGTCATCGTCTCGCTGGTGGTGACGGCCAGCGCGTTCATCTTCATCAATGGCGTCGCGTTTCTGATCCCTGCGCTGGAGGAGGACCAGGGCACGCCGCTGGCCGAGGCCGGCTTGCTGTCGTCGATGCCGAGCTTCGGCATGGTGACGACGCTGATTCTGTGGGGCTATGTGCTCGACCGGGTCGGCGAACGCATCGTGCTGACGGTGGGCTCAGCGCTGACCGCGGCGGCCGCCTACGCGGCGACGACCGTCCACACGATGGTGGCTTTCGCTGCGTGGCTTTTCGTCGGCGGGATGGCCGCCGCCAGCTGCAACTCGGCCGGCGGCCGCCTGGTTTCGGGGTGGTTCCCGCCTGAGCAACGCGGTCTGGCGATGGGTGTCCGCCAGGCGGCGCAGCCGCTCGGAATCGCATTGGGCGCACTGGTGATTCCCGAACTCGCCGAACGCAGCCGGTCGGCCACGTGGGGCCTGATCTTTCCCGCCGTGCTGTGTGCGGTATCGGCGGTGCTCAGCTTGGTCGCGATCGTCGACCCGCCCCGAAAGGAATGGCATCAGGCCACCAAGCAAGAGCTGGCCAACCCGTATCGCGGATCGAGCGTGCTAGAGCGGATCCACGCGGTTTCCGCATTGCTGATGGTGCCGCAGACGGTGACCGTGACGTTCATGCTGATCTGGCTGATCACGGTGTACCGGTGGTCGATCTCGTCGGCGGGAGCAGTCGTCACGCTGTCCCAGTTGCTCGGGGCGGTCGGCCGGGTTGCGGTCGGCCGGTGGTCCGACCGGGTCGGCTCCCGGTTGCGTCCGGTGCGCATCATCGCCGTTACGGGCGTCCTGGTTCTGGCCGGATTAGCGTGGGCCGATTTTCTGCACTCGTCGGTCGCCATCCCACTGATGGTCGCGGCGTCGGTGGTCGCGGTGCTCGACAACGGGCTGGAATCCACGGCGATCACCGAATACGCCGGCCCGTTCTGGAGTGGGCGCGCGCTCGGGCTGCAGAACACCTACCAGCGGTTGACGGCAGCGGGCGCGCCGCCGGTGTTCGGTGAGCTGATCACCGCCCACGGCTATCCGCCGGCATTTCTGGCTTGCGGCTTTTTCACACTGCTTGCGGTGCCGATCGTGCCGGCCAAGGTGCTGCCGCCGGGCCTGGAAACTAGAGCGCGGACGCGATCCTTTCGCCGACTTCGACGGTGGGTAGCGTTTCGGTCGGGCGAGTGGCCAGATGGGACGCCACGGCCCGGTCCACTCGCGCGGCGGCAGCGTCTTCGCCGACGTGGGAAAGCAGCAGCGCCACCGACATGATCGCGGCGGTCGGATCGGCGATGCCCTGACCGGCGATGTCGGGTGCGCTGCCGTGCACCGGCTCGAACATCGACGGGTTGGTCCGGGTGGCGTCGATGTTGCCGCTGGCGGCCAGCCCGATGCCGCCGCACACCGCGGCGGCCAAATCCGTGATGATGTCGCCGAATAGGTTGTCGGTGACGATCACATCGAAACGCCCCGGATCGGTGACCAGGTGGATCGTGGCGGCGTCGACGTGCTGATAGGCCACCTCGATGTCGGGATACTTCTCGCCGATTTCCTGGACGGTCCGCGACCACAGTGATCCGGCGAACGTCAGCACGTTCGTCTTGTGCACCAAGGTCAGATGTTTGCGACGTTGCCTCGCGCGCTCGAACGCATCTTCCACTACCCGGCGGACACCGAAAGCGGTGTTGATACTGACCTCGGTGGCCACCTCATGAGCGGTGCCGGTCCTGATCGCACCGCCGGTGCCCGTGTACGGACCTTCGGTCCCCTCGCGGACCACCACGAAATCGATGTCCGGGTTACCGGCCAGCGGGCTTTGCACGCCCGGATACAGCCGCGCCGGCCGCAGGTTGACGTGGTGGTCGAGCGCGAAGCGCAGCTGTAGCAGCAGACCCCGCTCGAGCACGCCGCTGGGCACCGATGGATCCCCGATCGCACCAAGCAGAATCGCGTCGTGTGCCCGCATTTCGGCAAGCGCCGCCTCGGGCAGCAATTCCCCCGTCGCGTGGAACCGCCGCGCCCCCAGGTCGTAATCGGTCTTCTCCACGCCGGGCAGCACCGCGTCGAGGACCTTGACCGCTTCGGTTACCACCTCCGGGCCGATGCCGTCGCCGGCGATCACCGCCAATTTCACGAGAAGTCAACCACTTCGAACTTGTAGGCTTCGACGGCCGCGCTGATCGTCTCCCGCACATCGGCGGGCACTTCGCGGTCCACGCGCAACACGATCGTCGCGCCCGGACCCTCGGCGTCTTCAGACAGCTGGGCGGCGTGGATGTTGACCCCGGCGTCACCGAGCAGGGTGCCGATCTTGCCCAGCACTCCGGGCCGGTCGACATAGTGGATCACCACGTTGGTGCCCTGGGCGCGCAGATCGAAGTTGCGGCCGTTGATCTGCACGATCTTTTCCACCTGCTGCGGTCCGGATAGCGTGCCGGCAACGTTGACGACCGAACCGTCGGAGGCGACGGCCCGCACGTCGACAACGCTGCGGTGGTTGGGACTTTCGGTGGCCGTGCTGAGATCGGCCGCCACGCCGCGCTCTTCGGCTATAGCCGGGGCATTGACGAACGTCACCTGATCCTCGATGACCGCGGAGAACAGACCACGCAACGCCGAAAGCCGCAGCACCTCAACGTCTTCGGAAGCAAGCTCGCCCCGTACCTGAACCGAAAGCGACGCCGGCAGCTCCTCGGTTAGCGCACCGACCAACACACCCAATTTGCGCACCAGGTCCAGCCAGGGTGACACCTCCTCGCTGACCACCCCTCCGCCGACGTTCACCGCGTCCGGAACGAACTCCCCGGCCAGCGCCAACTTGACACTGGCGGCGACGTCGGTGCCGGCCCGGTCCTGAGCCTCCTCGGTCGACGCCCCGAGATGCGGTGTGGCCACCACCTGCGGCAGGTCGAACAGCGGGCTGTCAGTGCATGGCTCCTTGGAAAACACGTCGATGCCGGCGGCGCGAACGTGTCCGCTGGAAACGGCGTCGAACAGCGCGGCCTCGTCGACCAGCCCACCGCGGGCGGCGTTGACGATGACCACCCCGGGCTTGGTTTTAGCCAGCGCGTCCTTGTCGATGAGACCCGCTGTCTCCGGCGTTTTGGGCAGATGCACCGAGATGAAGTCGGCACGGGCCAGCAGCCCGTCGAGCGGAAGCAGCTCGATGCCGAGCTGGGCGGCGCGGGCCGGCGACACGTACGGGTCGTAGGCCACGATGTGGGTCTCGAAGGCGGCCAACCGCTGTGCCACCAACTGTCCGATGCGGCCGAGCCCGACCACTCCGACCGTCTTGCCGAAGATCTCGGTGCCCGAGAACGACGAGCGTTTCCAGGTGTGCTCACGCAGCGAGGCGTCGGCCGCCGGAATCTGGCGGGCGGCCGAGAGCAGCAGGGCCAGGGCGTGCTCGGCGGCGCTGTGGATGTTGGACGTCGGGGCGTTGACGACCAGCACCCCGCGTTCGGTAGCGGTGTCGACGTCGACGTTGTCCAGCCCGACCCCCGCGCGGGCGACGATCTTCAGCTTGGGCGCGGCGTCGAACACCTCGGCGTCGACGGTAGTGGCCGAGCGCACCAGCAGGGCGTCGGCTTCAGGCACAGCGGCCAGCAGCTTCTCTCGGTCTGGGCCGTCGACCCAGCGGATTTCGATTTGGTCGCCGAGCGCGGCGACGGTTGATTCGGCAAGTTTGTCAGCGATCAGAACGACAGGCAGGCTCACGCGGCCAGCCTATGCGGCGATCGCAAGCGCGGCGCAGCCGGGCGTAGCGGGTCGCCGCCATGGGCGGTGCGGCGATCGCAAGCGCGGCGCAGCCGGGCGTAGCGGTGACGGAAGCGATGGAGTTCGGCATCACCGCCCATGCCTAGGATGACCCCGTGACCAAGCTCGCGATCATCTACTACTCAACAACCGGCCATGGGACGACGATGGCGAAACGTGTCGCCGCGGCGGCCGAGTCGGCGGGCGCCGAAGTCCGGGTGCGACACGTCGCCGAAACCCACGACCCGGAGTCATTCGCCCACAACCCGGCCTGGACGGCCAACTACGAAGCCACCAAGGATTTGCCCGCGCCACCGGCGACGACATCGTGTGGGCCGACGCGGTGATCTTCGGCTCACCGACTCGATTCGGCTCACCTGCAGCGCAATTGCGTACCTTCATCGATTCGCTGGGCGGGCTGTGGGCCGAAGGCAAGCTGGCCGACAA
>JAFAID010000497.1 GCA_019236925.1 Mycobacterium sp.
CGCCGATTCGATGACCTTGACGCGGTGTTCACGCCCGACGCCTACATCGATTACACGGCTTTGGGGGGCATCGAGGGTCGCTATCCGGAGGTCAAGGCCTGGCTGGCGGAGGTATTGCCGAATTTCCCTATGTACTACCACATGCTGGGCAACTTCTCGGTGCGCGTCGACGGGGACACCGCGTCGTCTCGCACAATCTGCTTCAACCCGATGGTGCTGCCCGGTGATAACGAGCAGGTGATGTTCTGCGGGTTGTGGTACGACGACGAGTTCCTGCGCACCCGCGCAGGCTGGCGGATGACCCGCCGGGTGGAAACCAAGTGCGTCCAGAAAATTCTCTGAGGCCCGAGACCGGACAGGCGAATTTTCGCTGCCTGACCTTGTTCTGGCACAATGGGCGGCTGTCCGCCCTGCGACTACGGTTGCTCGGCGGTCACACACGCGAGGCAAAACCGGATCCGGGCATCCTGCCCGAATCGCTGAATTGCAGCGTGACACCCACAGGAGAAGTCGCTTAACCATGGCTGTAAAGATCAAGCTCAGCCGGCTTGGCAAGATCCGCAATCCGCAGTACCGCATCGCGATCGCCGACTCGCGCACACGCCGCGACGGTCGCGCAATCGAGATCATCGGCAGATATCACCCGAAGCAAGAGCCGAGCCTTATCGAGATCGACTCTGAGCGTGCCCAGTACTGGCTGTCGGTGGGTGCTCAGCCCACTGAACCCGTCCTCAAGCTGCTCAAGATCACCGGTGACTGGCAGAAGTTCAAGGGGCTGCCCGGCGCAGAGGGCAAATTGAAGGTCGCCGAGCCCAAGCCGAGCAAACTGGAGCTGTTCAACGCTGCGCTGGCCGCCGCCGACGGGGGTCCCGACACCGCGGCCGCGACGCCGAAGAAGAAGAAAGCTCCGGCGAAGAAGGCTGCCGCGCCGGACGCAGCTGAGAAAGCCGCTGAAGCCGAGGCAGTCGCCACGCCGCCCGCCGAAGCCGAGGCAACGCCGCCCGCCGAAGCCGAGGCAACGCCGCCCGCCGAAGCCGAGGCCGTCGAGTCGGCCGAAGGCAGCGAGCAGGCCGAACCGGCTGAGTCGGCCAACGAGAGCTGACCGCAGCCATGAGTACCGTCGTCGTCGACGCCGTCGAACATCTGGTGCGCGGCATTGTCGACAATCCCGACGAAGTCCGGGTTGACCTGGTGACCAGCAGGCGTGGAAGGACCGTCGAGGTGCATGTCCATCCCGACGATCTGGGCAAGGTGATCGGTCGCGGCGGGCGTACCGCGACCGCGTTGCGCACGCTGGTCGCCGGAATCGGTGGTCGCGGTATCCGAGTCGATGTGGTGGACACCGACCAATAGCGGAGCCCGAACGAGGGAACTCCGTTGGAGCTGACGGTCGGGCGCGTGGTCAAAGCTCACGGCGTGACCGGCGAGCTCGTGGTCGAGATTCGTACCGATGACCCCGAGCTGCGGTTCGCCCCCGGCACGATATTGCATGCCAAGTCATCCGATCATGGTGAGCACAACTACGTCGTGGAGGGCGTCCGTCCGCACGGGAGCCGCCTGCTGCTTCGGTTGGCGGGGGTGGCCGACCGTGATGCGGCCGACGCGCTGCGGGGCAGCTTGTTCGTCATCGACTCCGAGCACTTGCCGCCCATCGACGAGCCGGACACCTACTATGACCACCAGCTGGAAGGTCTTCTGGTGCGGACGACGGCGGGCCGCGACATCGGCACCGTCGCCGAGGTGCTGCACACCGCCGCCGGCGAACTACTGGCGGTCAACCGAGCCGAGGCCGGCGAGTTGCTGGTGCCGTTCGTGAGCGCGATCGTCACATCGGTCTCATTGGATACCGGCATCGTCGAAATCGATCCGCCCGAAGGCTTGCTGGAACTGGAGACCTGAGGCGCATGAGAATTGACGTGGTGACGATCTTCCCGTCGTACTTGGATCCACTGCGACAATCGTTGCCGGGCAAGGCGATTGACTCGGGCCTGGTCCGGCTCGAAGTGCATGACTTGCGGAAATGGACTCACGACGTGCACCACTCTGTGGACGACGCGCCATACGGCGGCGGCCCGGGGATGGTGATGAGAGCGCCGGTTTGGGGCGAGGCGCTAGACGAGATCTGTTCGCAGGAAACGCTTCTCGTTGTCCCGACGCCCGCGGGCACGATGTTTACCCAGGCGAGGGCCCAGCAATGGAGTAGCGAGACGCATCTGGTATTCGCCTGCGGCCGCTATGAGGGGATCGACCAGAGAGTCATCGACGACGCCGCCGGCAGGATGCGGGTAGAAGAGGTATCGATCGGAGACTATGTGTTGCCGGGAGGGGAATCGGCGGCCCTGGTGATCATCGAGACGGTACTGCGACTGCTGCCCAACGTTTTGGGCAATCCGCTTTCACACCAAGATGATTCGCACTCCTACGGTCTGCTGGAGGGGCCGTCGTACACCAGGCCGCCAAGCTGGCGCGGACTGGACGTCCCCGAGGTTCTGCTGTCCGGCGACCATGCTCGCGTCGAGTCTTGGCGACGGCAGGCCGCTGAGCAGCGCACCCGTGAACGCCGTCCGGACCTGTGGAATCGAGATCGGTAAGGCTCAGATCCGCCCGGAAGGAAACATCGTCTTGACCGCCTGGGTGATCGTCGCCCGCGCGGTCGCGTCGTCGGAGGGTTGCAGCGACTCGATCACCATGACGTAGCGGCGGTCGGACCCGATGATTCCGGTGGACAGGTGCATCCAGCTGCTGCCGTCCATGCAGCACATCCAACCCTGCTTGACGGCAACCGGTTCGGCGTACAGGCCGTCGGGAATGCCGAACCGCTGGGGGTAGCCATCGGCCCCGGTTGCGGTGGACCCGGCGAGGTCGTCGACGATGATCCTCGCCCGCTCCCCAGACAGGCCGCCGGACGCATTCAGCAGCACGTCGTAGTAGTGCACCAAGTCAGAGGTAGAGCTCATCGTGTTCCACCACCGCCCGTCGCTGGGCGGCGCGGTCGACGCCAGGCCGTACCGGCTCGCAACGTCGGTGATGATCGCCTCACCGCCACGCTGGGCCCAGAACGTCTCGGCAGCGTCGTCGTCGGAGGAGCGCAGCATGCTGTCGAGTGCCTCGCGGTGGGCCATCGACAGCCGGCGGTCATCTGCTAAGCCGTCCGGTTCCTGCGACAGCACATCGTCCGCAATAAACAGCTTGGCCACCGACGCGATGGCGACCAGCTGGTCTGTGCCGTTGGACAGCATTTGCTTGTTGGCCCGGTCGAGAACCGCAACCGAGATGGTGGCGCCGTCGGCGGCGGCGTCTTCGGTGGCGTGTGCGATGCGGGCCGGCAACCCGTCGAACGCGGCGTCGGGCAATCCGTGCGGCGGCGGCTTGGGCGGCATGATCGCCGTCGGCGCGGCGACGTGGGGCGCACGCGATGCGGCATCGGGCGCGCCGTACACCTTAGCCTCGCAGCCCGTTAACAACACCGTCAGTGCCACTGGAATGGCGATTGACAGCATCGACGGCCGCGCCGGCATGGCTCACGCTCCTCACCCGGTGACCCGAACAAACAGGTACGCGTTCGTCTCTTATGTATCATTTGCCCACGTCACAGCGGGGTAAGCCGGATCGGCGATTCGCGGCGATTTCGCTGCCTGGTCGCCATCTGGCACAATTGACCAGTTGTCTCCAGCGGTTGTCGGGCGGCCGGTCCGCTTCCGCATGCTGCGAGACGCGCCCAGATGCCCGAATCCATCGGCTGGTTGACTGTAACGCGCCTACAGCGTGAGCAGCAGCCCGCAGCCGCGACCGCAAGGAAGTGTCTCCGAAATGAACACGCTGGACTTCGTCGACAAGGCGTCGCTGCGCGACGACATCCCGGCCTTCAGCCCCGGCGACACGATCAATGTGCACGTCAAGGTGATCGAGGGCGCCAAAGAGCGCATCCAGGTGTTCAAGGGCGTGGTGTTGCGTCGCCAAGGCGGCGGGATCCGCGAGACCTTCACCGTGCGCAAGGAGAGCTACGGCGTAGGCGTCGAACGGACATTCCCGGTGCATTCGCCGAATATCGACCACATTGAGGTCGTGACCCGCGGCGATGTCCGCCGCGCCAAGCTGTACTACCTGCGAGAGCTGCGCGGCAAGAAAGCCAAGATCAAAGAGAAGCGCTGACCCGGTGCGGCCTGGTGGCTGTCCCAGTTTCGGCAATTCCCCGGTGCGGCGGCCCGCAACCTGGCGGACCACGCTGGCTAGGCTGACGCAGTGACCGAAACCACCGACTCGTCGCCTGAGGGCCAGCCCAACTCTGATCCGGCCGAGCCGGAAGTCGTGACAAGCCAACCGGCCGTCACGGAATCGGGGGCCACCGACGCCACGGACACCACTGAGGCCGAGGACGAACCCGCGGGCAAGAAGCGGGCGGCGGCGCGGGAAACCGTGTTGCTGGCGGCGATCGCGCTAGTGCTGTACTACGTCATGTTGACGTTCGTGGCACGGCCCTACCTCATCCCGTCGGAGTCCATGGAACCCACGCTGCACGGATGTGCGGGTTGCGTCGGGGACCGGATCATGGTGGACAAGCTCACGTTTCGTTTCGGCTCACCGCACCCCGGTGACGTGATTGTGTTCAAGGGGCCACCGTCGTGGAACGTGGGCTACAAATCGATCCGCTCGCACGACACCGCAGTGCGCTGGCTGCAGAATTCGCTGTCGTTCATCGGCTTTGTGCCGCCTGACGAGAATGATCTCGTCAAGCGTGTCATCGCAGTAGGCGGACAGACCGTGCAGTGCCGGAGCAATACCGGGCTTACGGTCAACGGAGCACGGTTGACGGAGCCCTATCTGGATCCGGCCACGATGAATGCCGACCCATCGGTGTACCCGTGTCTGGGCCCCGAGTTTGGCCCGGTCACCGTCCCGCAGGGGCGGTTGTGGGTAATGGGGGACAACCGCACTCATTCCGCGGACTCCCGCGCGCACTGCACCAGCACCCCCGCTGACGCAATGAATGGACTGCTGTGCACGGGTGATCCCATGGCGGGCACCGTGCCGGTGGGCAACGTCATCGGTAAGGCACAGTTCATTGTGTGGCCGCCGTCGCGATGGGGTGCCGTGCGATCGGTGAATCCGCAGCAGAGCCATTAGGTATGGCCACCACCTGGCCGCCACGGACGGTGATCCGCACATCCTCCGGCCTGCGCACGCTGGAGTCGGCGCTGTACCGCAGCGGTCTAGGACCGGTGGCCGGAGTGGACGAGGTCGGCCGCGGTGCTTGCGCCGGGCCGTTGGTGGTGGCGGCTTGTGTGCTGGGGCCGGGACGGCTGGAAAGCCTTGCTGCCCTTGATGATTCGAAGAAGCTCACCGAGAATGCGCGCGAGAAGCTGTATCCGTTGATTTGCCGGTACGCGCTGGCCTACCACGTGGTGTTCATCCCGTCGGTCGACGTTGATCGCCGCGGCGTGCACGTGGCCAACATCGAGGGCATGCGGCGGGCGGTGGCCGGGCTATCGGTGCGTCCCGGCTATGTGCTCAGCGACGGTTTTCGGGTGCCCGGGCTGCCGGTACCGTCGCTGCCGGTGATCGGTGGCGACGCGGCGGCGGCTTGTATCGCCGCTGCCAGTGTGCTGGCCAAGGTCAGCCGGGATCGTCTGATGGTGGCAATGGACGCTGATCATCCAGGCTATGGGTTTGCCGAGCACAAGGGCTACTGCACCCTTGCGCACTCGGCCGCGCTGAACGAGCTGGGCCCGTGTCCCCAACACCGGTATTCCTTCATCAATGTCCGGCGGGTGGCAACCGGATCGGGCAGCCGGCTGGTGGCGGCGTGCTGGCCCGGCGACCCTGCCGCGCCCGACGATCTAGCCGACCCGGGCCCACCGGGTCAACATGGCGCCAACGGGTGGGGAAAGATGGAGCCGTCGCCAGGCGACGATGCGGACCGTCTTCGGTCCGACGAGGAGCCGGGCAATCAGGCACGGCCCGCCGAATGGGCCGGGTCGGGTAGTTGGGACGCGCCGGGCGACGATGCGGACCGCTTGCGGTCCGAGGAGGAGTCGGGTAGTTCGGACGGAGAAGGACGGCTGAGCAGATGAGTGCCGAAGATCTCGAAAAGTACGAAACCGAGATGGAGCTCTCGCTGTACCGCGAATACAAGGACATCGTGGGGCAGTTCAGCTACGTGGTGGAAACCGAGCGCCGGTTTTATTTGGCAAACGGTGTCGAGATGGTGCCACGCAACGCGGACGGCGAGGTGTATTTCGAGCTGCGGCTCTCTGACGCGTGGGTGTGGGATATGTACCGGCCGGCCCGATTCGTCAAGCAGGTGCGGGTGGTCACCTTCAAAGACGTCAACATCGAAGAGGTCGAGAAACCCGAGTTGCGGCTGCCTGAGTAGGCAGCCGGCCCGCGCTAGTGTCCGCTCGACGACCGGTCGTCGCCGAATACCGGGTTGCCGCGGTGCTCGATGACTGACCGCGCCACATCGGCGAGCTTGATGTTCAGTTCCTGGGAATACCGTCGCAGCACGTCGAACGCCTCGTGCTCGTCCACGCCGTTCAGCATCATCAGCATGCCGACAGCCTTCCCGATTTCGCGGTTGCTGAGCAGCCCGCGCCGCAGGGTGGCGACGTCCTCGCCCTGAGCGACGGCGTTGATGGCCACGCTGGCGAACGATGCCAGCACGATGGCCTGGCCGGCGGATTCGTTGTCGAAGACGTTGGGTTTGTCGCTGAACAGGTTGAGTGCACCCGTTTTGCGCTTATCGACCAGGATCCGAAAGCCCATCGCTCCGCGTACGGGGGTCTCGGCGACCAGGCGGGCGGCCAGCTGAGGCCATTGGTTCGGCGTTGTGAGGTCGGTTTCGATCTGCGGTGTCTCTTCCTCGATGGCGTCGACGCAGGGTCCGTCCCCGACCATACGTTCGAGGTCATCGATGTGCTGCGCGACCCGATCACTGGCGCCGACGGTGACGTAGCGACCGTCGCGGCGCACCAGCAAGCTGGCGTGATCGCAGCCCGTGACCACCAGCGTCGCAGCGACACAGATGGCCGCGTAAACCTGGCTCGACTCCGTGCCCTGGTAGATGATCTCTGCCAGCGCGGAAAAGACCGTGCCAGGGTCTGCTGTAGCGGGTGATCCCGCGGCGCGGTTGTTCCCCTCGTCTGCCACGTCCTCCATCATTTCAGGC
>JAFAID010000528.1 GCA_019236925.1 Mycobacterium sp.
GGGTCTTGATCACCGACCATCTGGTTGGACCAGTGGAACAGTTTCATGCGGTCTTCTTGGGGCACACCCAGCAATCCGGCGATGGCCTGCAGCGGCAACTCGCAGGAGACCTGTTCGACGAAGTCGCCGGAACCTTGTGCGGCAGCGGTTTCAACTATCTGCCGGGCGCGCGCGTCGAGGTCGTCGCGCAGGCGCTCGACTGCGCGGGGAGTGAACCCGCGGGAGATGATCTTGCGTAACCGGGTGTGGTGCGGGGCGTCCTGGTTGAGCAGGACGAACTTGCCCCTTTCGATCTGCTCGCCGACGGTGCCGTCTTTGTAACGTGGCAGGGCGGTCTTCTGCAGGCTGGAGAAGACGTCGCTGCGCAGCGATATCTCCTTGACGTCCTTGTGCTTGGTCACCACCCAGAAGCCACCGTCGTCGAACCCGCCGACCCCGATCGGCTGCTCGTTCCACCAGATCGGCGCGGTCTTTCGGAGCTCGGCCAGCTCTTCCACCGGCAGCCGCTCGGCGTGAATGTCGGGGTCGGTGAAATCGAATCCAGCCGGGATATTTGGAGTCGGCATTACTGGGCACTCCTAATGAATACGACTTGAAGATGACGCGTTCTGGCTCAGTAAAGCATCGTGACCGCCGAGATGGAACGTGTCTCACGGGATTGCCCGGCGACGGATTGAAACGTGTTCTCGCGACCGGCTCCGATGAGTTTCGGCCGGGTCGAAGGTCTGCATCTAGTGCCGGCCAGAGCAACCAGGAGAGGGCTCGGCAATGCGCATCGTTGTCAGCGACTTCATCAGCCTCGACGGTGTTGTGCGGGCGCCCGGCGCCCCAGGGGAGGACACCGACGACAGCTCGGCCCGTGCGCTGGAGCTCGTCTTGGCGACGACGACCGTTACCGGTGTCCTGATCTGCAGTTACCGGCCCGCCGACCCCTGAACGACCGCCGCACGCCGCCGTGCAAAACGGCCTTGTGGCCCGGGCCGCACTGGCTATGCTTGGCCCAGGCCGACGGGGGCGGTAAATGGCCCCCGCAACGTGACACCGAAGGTGGGTCATGATTCGCGAACTAGTCATCGCCGCGGCGATCACCGGCACAGCTGTCGGCCTGGCGCCGGCCGCCGTCGCCGACCCTGGGCATTACGACGGCGATGTGCCGGGGATGAACTACGACGCGTCGCTGGGTGCGCCGTGCGACAACTATGAGCGGTTCATCTTCGGACGCGGCCCCGGCGGTCAGGCCGAGGCGTGTCACTTCATCATCAACCAGTACCCGGCGGCGCAGTCCGGGTTCTGGGTCATCACCTACCCGCTCTATGGAGTCCAGCAGGTCGGTGCGCCGTGCCAGAATCCGCGCGGATCGTCGGCCCAGTCACCCGACGGGTTGCCTATGCTCTGCACCGAACACGGGTGGCAGGTCGGTCAGCTGACCGGCGGCGGGTTCCCGAATGCTACTGGCGGCGGCTTCCCGTCGGACACCGGGCAGACCGGCTAATCACCTAACACAGATACCGGGAGACTTTCATGGCCTTCAACGCCAAGGACGCGATCGACGCCGCCAGAGATATCGTGACGAACGCCGTCGAGAGGTCGTCGGACATCGTCGAAAACGCCGGCCACATCATCAAAGGCGACATCGCCGGCGGCACCGGGGACATCGTCCACAATTCAATCGACATCGCCACCTACGCCGTCAGCAGGACCAAAGAGGTCTTCACCGGCAAGAATGCCGATGCCGATGATGAAGACGAATAACCCTGGCGCGCAGGGCTATTCACTAGACGGTCGCGGCCTCGTTGAGCTCGTCTAGCCGGTTCGTCGCCTCCAGGTACTCCTGCACCCACCGCTCGATGACGGCGGCCGTCTTCTCCACCTTGGTGAACTGCCCGACCACCTGACCGACGGGGTTGAATGCGACATCGACGGACTCGTTCGGGTACCGGTTAGTAGCGCGTACCGCCATGCCGGAAACCATGTACTGCAACGGCATGCCGAGCGGCTTCGGGTTGTCCGGCTGCTCCCATGCCTCGGTCCAGTCGTTGCGCAGCATGCGGGCCGGCTTACCCGTGAACGACCGGCTGCGGACGGTGTCGCGGCTGCCCGCCTTGACGTAGGCCGCCTGCTGCACCGGGGTGTTCGAGGATTCCTCGACCATCAGCCACTGCGAGCCGGTCCACGCGCCTTGGGCGCCCAAAGCCAGTGCGGCCGCGATCTGCTGACCGCTGCCGATACCACCGGCCGCCAGCACCGGCACCGGGGCGACCTCCTTGACGACCTGCGGCCACAACACAATTGAGCCCACTTCGCCACAGTGCCCGCCGGCTTCGCCACCCTGGGCGATGATGATGTCCACTCCCGCGTCGGCATGCTTGCGGGCTTGCGACGGCGAACCGCACAGTGCGGCCACCTTGAGTCCGGCCTCGTGGATGTGCTTGATCATGTCCGCCGGGGGAGTGCCGAGCGCGTTGGCGATCATCTTCACCTTCGGATGCTTCAACGCCACCTCGACCTGCGGGGTAGCCGTCGCCTCGGTCCACCCGAGCAGCTGCAGGCTGTCCCTGTCGCTGTCCTCGACCGGGACACCGTGGTCGGCGAGAATCTTCTTCCCGAAGTCCAGATGCTCCTGGGGCACCATCTTGCGGAGCGTGTCGGCCAGCTCCTCGGCGGACAGGTGCGAGTCCATGCCCTCATATTTGTTCGGGATCACGATGTCGACGCCGTACGGGTGGTCGCCGATATTCTCGTCGATCCATTTGAGCTCGATCTCGAGCTGTTCGGGCGTGAAGCCGACAGCCCCCAGCACGCCGAAACCACCGGCCTTGCTCACCGCGACGACGACATCGCGGCAGTGCGTGAACGCGAAGATCGGGAACTCGATGCCGAGCTCGTCGCAGATGGGAGTGTGCATGCCGGATTCCTTACTGGTCTGCTTGCTCGCGACGTTGTCGAACTGGAACGTGTTCTAGTTTAGTACGGAATTCGTCTGCTGTGACCACCCGGCCCCCAGTTACCCCACTGCGTTATGGGCCACCCACAGCACCAGGAAAGCGAGCATGCAGCCCGCGCACACCAGATGATCGCGCCAGACGGACCGCGCCAGGCGGCTTTGGCCGCTCGGACTGTCCGAACGGTTGCCCAGCCGCACGGCGTTGGGAACGGTATGCGTCAGCGCCAGCAGAACCGGGCCGCCCGCAAGCACGGCGGATACCGCCACCAGCCAACTCGGGTCGTGCCCGCGGACCGCGCGGAAGCCTAACGCTGCCAGTAACACCACCATGACGACCGCGATCAGCCGGCTCATCGGCCGAGATCCGGTCACCGCACGCCGGTAGTAACCCGCGATGGAAGCCAGCACGGATTCGGGCAGGTCGGCGCCTCGATGCCGATCCGCGAGGACCTGCGCATCGAACATGAGATCCATCCACAACACAGCCAATAGAAATCCGCTGCACGCGGTGAGTAACGAGGTCGCGACGCTCATCGCTCGATTGTTTCCCAACGCGGGACCTCCGGGTCCGGCGGTGGAACAAGTTCTAACTCCGCGCCCGGCTGCGGTAGCGTGACGCGTCATGGGACGCGTGGACGGAAAAGTTGCATTGATCAGCGGCGGCGCTCGCGGGATGGGCGCTGCTCACGCCCGATTGCTGGTCGGCGAGGGCGCCAAGGTGGTGATCGGCGACATTCTCGACGACGAGGGCAAGGCACTGGCCGATGAGATCGGCGACAGCGCACGCTATGTCCACCTCGACGTCACCCAGCCCGACGAGTGGGAAGCCGCGGTATCCACTGCAGTCAACGACTTCGAAAAGCTCAACGTGTTGGTCAACAACGCCGGCATCGTGGCGCTGGGTCAGCTGGGCCAATTCGATCTGGCCAAGTGGCACAAGGTCATCGACGTCAACCTGAACGGGACATTTCACGGCATCCAGGCCGCGGTCGAGCCGATGAAGGCCGCAGGCGGGGGCTCGATCATCAACGTCTCATCCATCGAGGGCCTGCGCGGCGCGATGATGGTGCATCCGTACGTCGCGTCCAAGTGGGCGGTGCGCGGCCTGTCCAAATCGGCGGCCCTGGAGTTGGCGCCGCACAACATCCGGGTCAACTCCATCCACCCCGGCTTTATCCGCACCCCGATGACCAAGCACTTCCCCGACGACTTGGTCACCGTCCCGCTCGGCCGCCCGGGTGTCTCCGACGAGGTTGCCACCTTCGTGGTGTTCCTGGCCAGCGACGAATCCTCCTATGCCACCGGCGCCGAATTCGTGATGGACGGCGGTCTCATCAACGACGTTCCCCACCGGCTCTAGCTGTTAGCGGAACTTCGCGATGACGGTCTCGGCGAATCGCTCGATCGATGGCCGGTAGCCGTCCTGGTCACCGACCCACGGAGCGCACATCACCGCAGTAATCCCGGTTTCTTCGGCACGCCGGTACAGATCGACCGACGGCATCTCGAGCAGCGCCAGCATGATCTCGAACGGTTCGTCGCCGCGCCCGTACTCGCGCCGCAACGCCGTCAGCTTCTGCACGTAGCCAACCGCGTCGTCCCACGCGTACGCCGTGCCCACCCACCCGTCGCACAGCCGGGCGGCGCGGCGCAACGCCACCTCCGATTCGCCGCCGCACAGGATCGGCACCGGCGTGCTCGGGTGCGGCTCGAGCATCAACTCGCGTACCTGGTAGTAGCGGCCGCTCCACGACACCCAACCGCCCTGCCACAACGCACGCAAGGCCGGGATCATCTCGTCGAGCCGTTTGCCGCGGTTGCCGAAATCCTGTCCCAGCAGCTCGAATTCCTCGCGCATCCAGCCGGCACCGACCGCCAGTGACACTCGGCCCCCGGAAATGACCGAAGCGGTGGCCACCTGTTTGGCGACTTCCACCAGGGGGCGAGCGGGGGCGACGTAGATGGCGTTCGAGAAACGCAGCCGGCGGGTGATCGACGCCATCGCGCCGATCAGGATCCACGAGTCGGGCCATGCCGTCTCGGGCAACCACGGCGGCCGTCCGGCCGGTGACGGGTACGGCGAGGTCAAGTTGCGGGGATAAATCAGGTGATCGGCGCAGATCACGCCGTCGAATCCGGCTTCGTCGAGCATCGTGGCAACCGCCAGCGCCTCGCTCGTTCCCATAAATGCGGTGCCAGACCAGAACTGCATCACGCGCCTTTCCCGATCAGTGACCGGATCCGGATGCGGGTGCCCGAAGCCGTCACTCGAAGCACCGGCCAGCCCCGTTCAGCGGACATAGCCGCAAGCCGTGGTCGCGGGTTGACCGGTCGGGGATGGCCGACCAACGCCATCAACGCCAAGTCTTCGTCGCCGTCGGCGTAGAAGTAGCTTTCGTCTAGCGCCACCGTGTTGTCGGTGCAAAAGCGTTGTACAGCAGCCGCCTTCGTCGCTCCCCATACGATGGGCCTGACGATATCCCCGGTCAGCCGACCGTGGTCATCGAGCGCGAAGCGGTTGCACAGCACGCGGGTGATGCCCAGGAAGCGGGCAACGGGCTCGGCGTGGATGGTCAGCGCCGACGAGCAGAGCGCGACGGTATGCCCACGTTGCTGATGCGCTTGCACGATTGCTCGCATGCCCGGGAAGACACGCGCCGCGATGCGATCGACGAACAGTCGCTCACCGATCTCTTCCAGCTCCGCGAGCGATTCGCCCCTCAGGTAACCGACACCTCGCACCACGAGCCGTTCGAACTCCATGCGGCCGAACCGATATCGCATCATGGCTTCGGCGACGCCGAGGACCTCGCCGATCCTGGCCTGTCGGCGCCGGATCCGATCACCCGCGTGAGCGGTGGCCGTGAAGCCGGCAACCAATGTGCCGTCGAGGTCGAAGAACGCGCCCACCTCGGGACCGGCCGAATCAGCGGCAATCTCCGCCAGAGCGGCGGACGCCGACTGCGGGTCGTCGATGGGCACGTCGTAGTACTTTAAGTTCCTTTTCGAAATCCCGGGCGCAAGCAGGTAGGAAGCGCTAGGAAATGGATGGTGGATTTCGAACTCGACGCAGCGCAGAACGCCTGGTTGGCGGAGGTGCGTGACTTTCTGCAGGCGAACGTCACGCCGGCGCTGAGGTTGGAGCTGTCCGAACACGGCCAGGAGTTTCCCGACGGGGAAGTCGCGTCGTTCCGGCGCAAAATCGGCGAGCGGGGATGGTTTGGCCTGAACTGGCCACCGCAGTACGGCGGTCTGGGACTCGGCGCGACCTATCAGCACCTGTTGATGCGCGAGTTCGAGTACTGGGGAGTCCCCGGTCCGGATCTCACGGTGACCTCGGTGGCGCCGATGATCATGCGGCACGGCACCGAACAGAACAAGATCGAGTTCCTTCCGCCGATAGCCCGCGGAGAACTGACCTGCGCGGTGGGCTACTCCGAACCCGACGCAGGCACCGACCTGGCCAGCTTACGGACCCGCGCGGTGCAAGACGGCGACGACTGGGTCATCACCGGGTCGAAGATCTGGAACAGCGGCGCCCAGCGGGCGAGCCACGAATGGCTTTGTGTCCGAACCGATCCCAGCGCTCCACGGCATCGGGGTATCTCGGTGATCATGGTTCCGACCGATCTGCCCGGTGTGGAAATCCGTCCGCTGTACGCGTGGTCGGGGTATCGCACCAACGAGGTTTTCTTCGACGACGTCCGAGTACCCGTCGGCAACCTGATCGGCGAAGTGAACCGGGGCTGGACCTACATCACTGGCGCGCTGGATCTCGAACGGGGCGCGTTGACCAACGCCGGTGATCTGCGCCGCGCACTCGACGAGCTGACCGAGCTGGCCGGCCGGCCGCGCCGCGACGGCTCGATACCGCTGCAAACACCCAGCTTTCGCCATCGACTGGCCCAGGCCGAAGCGGACGTCGAAGCGGCAATGCTGATGGGATACCAGGCGGCGTCGCTGCTGGACAGCGGCGTCATCCCGACCGTCGAAGTCAGCGTCGAGAAGGTCTTCAGCAGCGAACTGCGGCAGCGGATCGCCGATTTGGCCATCGACCTGCTCGGCCCCGACGGCCTGCTGGCCTACCGCAGCCCTGGGGCGCCCGAGGGCGGGAAGTTCGAGCGACTCTATCGGGTGGCGCCGTTGATGCGGTTCGGTGGCGGCACCAACGAGGTGCTCCGCGACGTTATCGCCCAGCGTGGCCACGGCATGCCGTCCTACGGACGCTGATGGTCGCGACATAATGAAACTGCTGCCCAGTCAGGACGAGCGAGATTTAGCCTCGATGCTGCACGCGCTGTTTCTCGCCGAGTGCCCGACCGGCCTGGTCCGGCAACTGCGCGATTCGGACCCGCGGCCGATGCCGGACAAGTTGTGGAAGGCGTTGGCCGACGCCGGGGTCTTCGGACTGTTTCTTCCGGAGGAATACGGCGGTGCCGGTGGCACGCTATCCGACCTCGGCGTGTTCTGCGTGGAAGCCGGTCGCGCCCTTTGTCCCACGATCGTGCACGCCACCCTGCAGGCGGCACTTGCCATCCAGCTACTGGGCGGACCGGACCAGCATGCCGCCTGGCTGCCCGCGCTGTCGGCCGGAACCCTTTGCGCCACAACACGTTTGTGGAGCGCAAGCGACGCCGCGGTAATCGCTCCGACACTGCGGGCGTGCGCGGGAGCCGACGGCAGCTGGCGGCTGAGCGGCATGGCCGACTTTGTCTCGGACGCCGACCTGGCCGATCAGATCGTCGTATCGGCAGCCACAGATACGACAGCCGCTGGCGAGCGGACGTTGGGCTTCGTCGTCGCGCTGCCGGCCGACGGCGTGCACATCGACGCGCAGCCGTTGATGGGCGGCCACCGGGCGTTTCGCATCCGGTTCGACGACGTCGACGTGGCGGATCGGCGCGCAGTGCTTGCCGGGCCGGACGGCGCGGGCATAGCCGATCAGGACCTGCGCCGGGTGGCCAACGCCGCGGTGGCATTGCTGTCGCTGGACCTGGTCGGTGTCGGCGAGGCGGTGCTGCAGCGCACCGTTGACTACACGGTGGCGCGTCAACAATTCGGCCGCCCGATTGCCTCGTTTCAGGCCGCGCAGCATCTGATAGCGAATATGCATATCGCACTGGCCGCCGCTCGGCTGGCGGCTCACTCGGCGGTGTTCTGGATCGGGCGAGGCCGCACCGGGACTCGGGAGACCGCGATCGCCCGCATGCACGCGGCCGGCGCAGCGAAATCGATCACGCTTGATGCGCACCAATTGCACGGCGGCATGGGTTATGTGGTCGAGACCGACTTGCATTTGTTCTCCGAGCGGGCCCGGGTGCTGTCCACGCTGGGCGGCGGGGCGGACGTGGCCTCAACGTGGCTGGAGGAGGACGCATGAGCGAGCAGAGTCTGATCGACGCCGAGTCGGCGTCGCGAGTGGGCACTGTCGCCGCGACAGCGACAGGCGAAGTCAACCGGCGCGACTGGCAGCGCTGGGCCGCGGCGGTCGGTGACCACAATCCATTGTGGTTCGACACCGAATACGCTCGCGCGCAAGGTTACCGCGACATGATCTGTCCGCCGCTTTTCCTGCAGTATGCCGTGTTGGGAGTCACCGCACTGGACGGGTTGCGGCCGGATGGCTCGTCCGGAGCGGCATCTGGCAGCCTCGCCTTTCCCCGGGCACCCAGACGCATGGCGGGGGGCGAGAGCACCGCATTCTTTGGCCCGGCATATCACCGCGACGAGATCGAGATGGTGCGCACGATCGAGTCGATCGTGGAGAAGCAGGGCCGCTCCGGACGGTTCGTTCTGGTGACCTGGCGAACGGTGTACCGCAATCAGCGAAATGAATTACTTGCCGAGGCAACGACATCGATGATCGCCCGACCGTGAGGATTACGATGGCCGCCGAAAAAGCCGTTGGGAAAGACTTAGCGCAAGTCTTCTACGAGGATGTCCATACCGGCGACTCGTTGCCGACGCTGGCGGTGACGGTCGACGAGCGACAGCTGTTCTTCTTCAGCGCCGCAACGTACAACGGTCACCGCATCCACTACGACAAAGACTGGGCACGCGATATCGAGGGTTATGACAATGTCATCGTTCAGGGCCCTCTGCAGGCCGCGCTGCTGGCCCGCGCGATCACCGACTGGATCGGCGGCCGCGGCCGGCTGGTCGAGTACGCCGTGCAGAACCGGGCGATCGCGTTTGTCGGCGAAGAGCTGACTTTCGGCGGCGTGGTAACCGGAAAACGGTTGGCTGACAACACCGGGCTGGTCGATCTGGACATCGCCGGGCGACGAGGTGACACCGTGCTGATGCCGGGGACCGCAACGGTCGCGCTGCCCCTGCGCGGAGCCCCGTTATGACGGGCCTGCGGGGCGAAGCCGCCATCATCGGTATCGCCGAGCTGCCCGCCGAGCGCAAGCAGACCCGCCCGCCCTCGTTCACCCTGGACCAATACGCGCTGCTGGCCAAGATGGTCGTTGAGGACGCTGGTATAGATGCCAGGGTAGTCAACGGCCTGCTGTGCCACGGCTTGGCCGAGTCCGATATGTTCGCGCCGGCCACATTGTCTGAATACCTTGGCCTGCCCGTCGATTTCGGGGAACGGGTCGACCTGGGCGGCGCCACGTCCGCCGGGATGGTGTGGCGGGCCGCGGTCGCCGTGGAACTCGGGCTCTGCGACGCAGTGCTGGCAGTCGTGCCCGGGTCAGCGGTGTTGCCGACGTCCGCACGCCGACCGTCGTCAACCCCGGGCTGGCATGGTGCGTCGAGCAACAAGTACGGGTCGCCGCAGGCCGAGTTCGAAATCCCCTACGGCAACGTCGGCCAGAATGCGCCTTACGCGCAGATCGCTCAACGGTATGCGGCTGTTTTCGGTTACGACGCAACAGCTCTGGCGAAGATCGCGGTGGATCAGCGCACCAATGCATGCGCACATCCCGGCGCGGTGTTCCACGGCAAGCCGATCACCGTCGATGACGTGCTGTCCAGCCCGATGATCGCCGATCCGATCCACATGCTCGAGACGGTGATGCGTGTGCAGGGCGGCGCTGGCGTTCTGGTCGCCAACGCGGACGTGGCGCGCCGGGCGCGGCATCGACCGGTGTGGATCAAGGGGTTCGGCGAGCACATCGCCTTCAAGACAGCGACATATGCCGAGGACCTGATGACGACGCCGATATCCCGTGCGGCCGAGAAAGCCTTCGCGATGGCGGGGCTCACCCCGTCCGCTGTCGATGTTGTGTCGCTCTACGACTGCTACACCATCACCGTGCTGATGACCCTCGAGAATGCGGGGTTCTGCGGCAAAGGCGAAGGTATGAACTGGGTTAACCGGCATGACCTGACCTTCGCCGGCGACTTCCCGCTCAACACCGCCGGCGGGCAGCTCTCGTTCGGACAGGCGGGCATGGCCGGCGGCATGCATCACGTGGTCGACGCCGCGCGTCAGGTGATGGGCCGAGCGGGCCAGGCGCAGGTAGCCGACTGTCATCGGGCGTTCGTCAGCGGAACGGGCGGCATCATGAGTGAGCAGGTCGCGCTGATCCTGGGCGGTGACTGACGATGTCCGAGCCGCGACCACTGCCCGAGGCCACACCGGTCTCGGAGCCGTCCTGGCAAGGGCTCGCTGAGCACCGGATTCTGGTGCAATATTCGCCTTCGCTGGGCCGCTATGTGTTCTATCCGCGCACCCTGGCTCCGGGCACGCTGGCCGATGACCTGGAGTGGCGTGAAATCGACGGC
>JAFAID010000186.1 GCA_019236925.1 Mycobacterium sp.
AGCAACGCGCCGGAACCATCATCACCACGGCATCGATGTCGGGCCACATCATCAACACCCCGCAGCACGTAGGTCACTACTGCGCCTCGAAGGCAGCCGTCATCCAGCTGACCAAGGCCATGGCGATGGAGTTCGCACCCCACAACATTCGGGTCAATAGCGTCAGCCCGGGCTACATCCTTACCGAACTGGTGGAGCCCTTAACCGAGTATCACGCGTTGTGGGAACCCAAGATCCCGCTTGGACGCTTGGGCCGGCCCGATGAACTCGTCGGCATCTACCTCTACCTCGCCAGCGACGCGTCGAGCTACATGACCGGCTCCGACATCGTGGTCGACGGCGGCTACACCTGTTGGTAACCGAAACGTCGGACGATTCGATCCGGCGTTATTCGGCGTCCGAGCCCCAAGGAGAGCTGCATGACAACACACGAAACTGGCGACGACGCGGCGTCCGAGGGCACCGTAACGGTAGCGGAGACGGGCACGGGGACGTATACGCAGCAGATCACCGCGGGGCACCACGCGCTCGCCGCCGACGAGCCACAGCCGATCGGCGCCGACGCTGGGCCAACGCCCTACGATCTACTGCTGGCCGCGCTCGGCGCATGTACCTCCATGACGGTGCGGATGTACGCCAACCGCAAGGGCTGGCCACTCGAGCGTGTTCGAGTCACGTTGCGGCACTCGCGCATTCACGCCGAAGACTGCGCCGAGTGCGAAACCACTCGCGGATGGATCGATCACATTGATCGCGACATCGAGTTAGCCGGCAACCTCGATGACACTCAACGGGAGCGGTTATTGCACATCGCCAATCGATGCCCCGTTCATCAGACGCTCACCTCAGAGGTGAACATCTCCACATCCTTGAGGTGACCGCGTAGCCATACCACCTCTACCGTGAGAGCGCGTGACAACCAAATTGACTGCCCTCACGCCCTATGTGAAAGGCCACCATGTCTGACATTGTTGACGCCCTCGTCCTCGATCTCCTCGAATGGATCGGCCCTCGCCCACGCCCCTACGCCGGAGTCCTCGAAGCCTGGCGGACGTCGTGCCCACGCCTGCCGATTTGGGAGACCGCTGAGGAGAGTGGCTTTATCGACCGTCAACCTGCACCGGAAGGCGGCGCACGCATTGCGGTCTCCGCCGCCGGGGCAGAGCACCTGCGCCGGCATCGCCGGGGCGCGTGCGGTTAATCGTGCTTAAAAAATTTGACATTCGATACTCGATGACCTGTTCGCCGGACGAGTGCGCGGTCAGCGCGGGGGGCCAAGAATGACCTGTCCGAACTTGTCGGCTCCCTCGGCCATACGTGCGGGCGAGATTTCGAAACCCTCTGGGCGCGGCGTAGCCCTGTCACGACCGGCGTAGCGGAACATACCCTCGATTCCTGCGGGGGTGTTGATCATGAGCAGGTCCGCTTTCTTCGACGTAATGCGGTATGCGTGCGGAATGTTCTTGGGCAAGAACACGATACCCCCCTCCGACAGCTCCATCTCCTGGTCGTCGTACCACACCAACGCGGTGCCTTTGATGAGCATGAAAACCTCATCCTCGCGCGTGTGTTTGTGATACGGAGGTGCCTCGCCTTCGCTGACGTCGAAACGTCCGACCATCAACTGGCCATCTGTGGCCTTACCGTCGAGCAAAATTGCCAGTGTGCCGCCGTCAAGCCATTCGAGTTGCTGCTGCTGCTCGGGTTGCGCCAGGTATGCCATGCTCATGCGTCGTCCCTGTTCGTTTTTGGCGGGAGCACCTCGGTGCTCTCGAGTGGATCAGCTGGGCGACTTCAATGTCGGATGTCGAGAATATCCATCGCGCCGGCGTGAGTTGGACATGCGCCCTCTCATCTCTGCCATGATTCGTCTGCCGAGACGTCGCCGTCTGTTTGGCAAGGAGGTGACCGTGTGAGATTTCTCGACCGATACGGACCGTGGGCCGTGGTTTTGGGCGCGTCCGAAGGGCTTGGCGAGGCGTATGCACACGGTATCGCTGCGCGCGGGCTGAACGTCGTTGTTGCCGCGCGTCGAGCAGAGTTGTGCCAGCAGGTCTCAGGCAACATCGCCGCGCGGTACAGGGTCGCGACGCATGCCGTTACGCTCGATCTCGCCGCAACGAACTTCCTCGACAAGCTGCGCGCCGTGACCGACCCCCTCGAAGTCGGGCTCGTCGTCTACAACGGAGCCGCCGAATACACTGGACCGTTCAAGAGCCAGGGCGTGGAATCACTGCAGCGGATCGTCGCAGTGAATTGCTTAGGTCCGTCGCTCGTCTGTGAGCACTTCGGACCGCGGATGCTTGAGCGTAAACGTGGAGGCCTCGTGCTGATGGCCTCCGCGGCTGGGCTTGCCGGCCCGGCATACAACGCCGCGTACGGCGCGTCGAAGGCGTTCGACATGGTGCTCGGTGAGGCGCTGTGGGCAGAGTGGCGCGACATGGGGGTCGACGTCTTGTCCGTGATAGGACCCGCAATCGACACGCCGAACTTCCGCGCTGCCGCGCCGCAAGATGGCTCAATGCCTCCTGCTATCGCGCCGAACACAGTGGTGCGGGAGGTGCTCGAGAACTTGGGCACAACACCGTCGTTCGTCCCCGGCAAGGAGATCCGCGAAAGGCTAACGCTGCTTGGCACGTTGCCACGCAAGCAACAGGTCGAGGTGATGTCGGCCGCCCATGCGGGATTCGCAGGCAGCTAGCGACCCAAAGGAGTTACCGCTGGGTCGAGGGCGAAGACCTGCACAGTCGCTGACTTGCCTTTCAGCTCGTGCGATCCCCGGTCCATGAGTCCGGACGGCGGCGATACCAGCGCGTCGACCGTCTGGTGGGTGAGCAGGATTGCGTCACCGGTGGTCTTGGTGAGCTCCTCGACGCGGGCAGCGACGTTGACGGTGTCGCCGATCAGGGTGAACTCGAGCTTGCCTCCACCGCCGATGGTGCCTGCGATCACCGGACCGGTGTTGATACCAATGCCGATTCGCAGCGCGACGCCGAATCGCTCGGCGACGAGGCGGTGAATCAGCACCGCCGCGGCCACCGCGGCGTCGGCATGATCGGCGAGATCGTTGGGAGCGCCGAACACGACGAGAGCACCATCGCCGAGGAACTTGTTGACATGCCCACCGGCCTCGACGATGGCAGGCACGACGACTTCGAAAAGGGCGTTGAGGCGGGCGACGGTGTGCTCGGCGGTGTGCGCCTCAGCGAACGGGGTGAACTCGCGGATGTCGACGAACATCACGGTCACCTGGCGGCGCTCCCCGGTGAAAACGTCGTTGCCCTGCTGCAGTAGCCGCGCCGCCAGGGCCGGGCCGACGTAGGTGCCGAACGCCGCCTGAAGTCGTTGCCGCTCAACCAAACCCGCCTGCATGCGGTTGAACGCCGCCGCCAGCGCGCCAAGGTCGTCGTCCTGAACTACCGGCAGGCGGTGGCAGTAGTCGCCCGCCGCTACGCGTTCCGTTCCTTTGGCGAGGTCGCGAATGGGTTGCAAGGACGGTGAGAAGGCGGCGCCGACGGCCAATGGCACCGCTAAGCCAACCGTCAACGTGCACCCGATCACAGCCGAAAGCACGGGGACCTCATTGACCCGATGGAACACGGCCGCCAGCCATGCGCCCCCCATGGCGGACGCAAACACGAGGGCCAGCATCGATACGTTCGACCACGCGGCGAAAGTCGGTCGAGAGCGGGGTAGCGAGTCGCCGATCCCGGTGTCACCGGCTATAGAGACTCGGGCCGGCCGCAGCTGGCCCTCGACGACGCTGTGTACACCGACCAGCTGGATGGTGGCTCCCATGACGGCGCCCAAGATCGCGTACTGGACCAGCCGCGACCCGCTTGCCCCGGCGATCGCACCGACACCGGCGAATAGCAGGGCGGCCCAAATAATGCCGCCCCCCACAGTTCGGGCAACCGCCCCACGACCGTAGGCGTAGGTGGATTCCAATGCCCTCGCCCGATCGACCTCGTGGCCGGCTGCCCATCGCTGGGCAGCACGCAGCCCGCCCAGGGGGGGTAGAACGATCACATACGCCAGCAGCAGCAGGGCGGCAACGGTGAAAGCGGCCGCCTCGACATACCGATCGGACTTCTCATATGCGACGACGACAAACGACCCAAGAAGGTAGATCGGGAGCA
Source organism: Mycobacterium sp. (assembly GCA_019236925.1). Classification (GTDB taxonomy): domain Bacteria; phylum Actinomycetota; class Actinomycetes; order Mycobacteriales; family Mycobacteriaceae; genus Mycobacterium. The sequence continues at coordinate 4,140 of JAFAID010000186.1, forward strand.
ACGCGGCGAAGGTGAACGCGAAGCACACCCACGAGTACGTCGCTCCGTACCGATCCCACGCCCACTGCCAGAAACGGTCCATGCCGCGAGACTAAACCGGCCATAGACGTCGAACCGCGGCTCTTGACTCATCGCAAGCTTTCTGTCGGCACGTCGTAGCGATGTTGGTAGGCCGCTACCCGCTCACGGATCTCTGCAGCGTCAAGACCGGTGTCTGCCCAGGTGTACCTTCTGCCGCCACCATCGCTGGGATGGGAGGCAAGGAAGGCGCGCATCTTGTCTTCGCCGGTCGCGCGCAGTTCGCGGCCCAGCTTGCGGTAGATCCCCTTGATGGTCGACCACGGGTCGCTCATGAAATCCGCGAACCGAACGTCGATGATCCGATCTGTCGGTACGACGCCCCGATCGCGCAGATCCATCTCGCGCGCGAGTCCGATCGTGATCTCCTCGACGGACTGCGCCGCGCAGTCGGCGATGCTGGATTCGTCGCTGCTCATCCGGCGGAGATGATGGGTCAGGGCCGCGATCGACGAGATGACGTTGAGCGGGTCGCGGTGCATCTGCACGATCACCGCATCGGGGTACTCGTTCAGCAGTGTGTCCAAGTGCCACATGTGCGCCGGCGATTTCAGGAGCCACTGCCCTGGGACCCCGGATTGTAAGTGCTGCAGGAAGATTCGGTGAAAGCGATACGCCGCGGCCTGGTCGGATTCGTGCAACCACCACTGCTGATAACTCGGGATGCGGTACTGGACCGAGAAGATCATGCTGGTGAACTCGCTGGCCGTGATGCGGACGCATTCCTGTCCAACCAATGCGCCCATCGGATGATGGGCCAGGAAGCCGGGCATGATCTGCTCGGACATCTCGATGCTCGCTTGCACCTGGGCGATGCGGGGATCCGAGTCATAGGTGGCCGGTTGCGGCACCGGGCACGGCTCATCGACCTCCCATGTCAGCGGTGCTCGAAGTTGGGGATCCTGGCAAAGCAGGTCGTAGAGGATGGTGGTGCCGGTGCGGGGTTGGCCGAGAATGAAGATCGGTTGCGTGACAGACTCGGCCGCGACGTCGGGATGGCTTGTGCGCCAAGCCATGATGCCAAGGCGGTTCTTCAGCGCCCGCATGATGTCGGCATAAGCGATCTCGACGCCGAGCGGCGACAGGCGCGCCTCGTTCACCAGTCCGTAGATCACCCTGTGCAGCCCGGACTGCCACTCGTCGCCGCCGAAGTCGTCGTGGCCGGCTTCATCGCAAGCGGTCTGGACCAGACGGTCGAAATCGAATCTTTCCTCGAGGTTCATCGCGCTGAATCCCGTTGCCGCACAGACACCCTGACATCGGGCGGAGTCGGGTTGTGCAGCCAGCGGAGAATCACGAATCCGCGACGGCGGCCACCGGTGTCGAGCCAGTGACCGTATCCGAAGTCCTCGGCGCCGATGGCGATGCGGACGCGCCCGTCGGAGTCCGAGCTCAGGGCACTGTTGGTGACTGAGCTATGCCGTCGGCGCGGCTCCAGGCACTCGTGCCAGACGTTCTCCAGCGTGACGTTCCAATAGGCGGTGTCGGGTGGATCGATGTCGAGCACCAGGGCCTGATCGGGTTCGAGCCGGAAAGTGCCGATCATGTAGAGGTTGTCCGGGGTGGTGTCGGCAGCCCCGAGGTCCGCGGCCGCAGCGGTGACCAAGGTGTTGGGCTGCTCCAGCAATTCGGGCTTGATGGTGCGATGCAGCGTCAACAGCTTCAGCAGCGTCCAGCCCATTGCGGTGAACTGCTCGGACAGTTCGTCGTCGGTCAGCGGGGTCACCTGCTCGGTGTCGAGGTCCTCGATGAGCAGCGTTGCTTGCTGCTCCGCGGCGAAATCGCCGATGTACTCACGCACCACAACGGACGACGCGTCTTCGGGAATCTGCACCCAGTGCGCACCGGCAAGGTCAGCCGGCTTGTGCGCAGAGAGCACAAGGGCGAATTCGTCCGAGTCTGAACGTAGTTGGGTGTCGCTGACGTAGGCGGCCATCCTGCGTGGAGTCAGACCGGTGCCGGCCAAGATCTGGAATCCGAGGTAGGCGGTGGTACCCCGGGTGCCGGAGATCCGATAGCGACGATCGCCGCGAATCATCGCCAGGAAGTAGTTGCCGTCCGGATTCGGTCCGCCGACCATCCGGGTCGGCGAGCACATGTCGAAGAACCGCGGCTGGAATGGATCCGCCTCGACCGACAACTGTGCGCACAGCGACGACGCCCGAGCGATCGCCCGCATGCCCTCGAGAAGCTCCTGCTCGTTCTCGGCATCCTCGGCAATGATCTTGGTGATGTCGGAGACCGTCTTTTGGACGAACTCCCAGGCTGCGGTGGATTTGAGAGTGCTCACTGACGAGGACATGCGGCAACGATAATTCCCGTGCCCGTGCGTCGCGGCTTGACCGTCACATCCCGAAAGCTGAAGCC
>JAFAID010000231.1 GCA_019236925.1 Mycobacterium sp.
ATCAGCCACGTCCAAGTCTGACCTGCTCGACATACCGCGCCTTTCAAGTCACCGGGCAGCGACAGTTTCAATTGGTGTTCAGCAATACATCCGGCAGCGACGGGAACTGTTCACGTGACCGACGCTGACAACGACGTCACCGTCCAACCTGCGCCGGCCAACACCAAGACTCGCCCAGTGTTGACGCCAGCGCTGATGGCGCGGTTGCGCGCGTACGGATCACCCGAGAGGGTCGGCGCCGGCGACCTGATTTATCAGCTCGACGACGACAACTACGACCTGATCCTGATCGAATCCGGTCGCGTTGATCTGCTCTGCGACCCAGCGACCGGCCAAGCACCGTCCCTCATCGCAGAGATGGGGCCCGGTGACTTTCTCGGCGAGATCAGCCTGTTCACCGGCGAACGGATGTTCATCACCGCATGCGCCCGCGAGGCCACCACGATCCACCGCATCGGCGCCGAAGCGTTCCGCCAATTGATGGCCCAGGACGCCGAGCTGTCCGATCTCATCCTGACCGCGTTGTATGACCGTCGCGATCTACTCAAGACCGCGCTCGCCGACACGATCGAGGTTCTCGGGCAGCAGAATTCGGCAGCAGCGTTGGCGCTGGTGGCCTATGCCGAACGAATGGAGCTGCCGCACAAGTGGACCGACGTAGATACGCATCGTGGCGCGTCGTTGCGCAGCAGCCTCGAGCTCGAACCTGCTGACTTGCCCACGGTGCTGTTGCCTGACGCGGTCCTGGTGAACGCCACACCGTCACAGCTGGCCCGACACCTGGCGATGTCCCCTTCCCGGATCGCCATGAAGACCACCGACCTGGTGGTGATCGGCGGCGGGCCCGCCGGTTTGGCCGCTACCGTTTACGGCGCCTCCGAAGGTCTGCAGACGATCATGCTGGACGCTGTCGCCCCGGGGGGCCAGGCCGCCGCGAGCTCACGGATCGAGAACTATCCGGGGTTTCCCAACGGGCTCAGCGGCGCCGACCTCGTTCGCCGCGCCGCTGTCCAGGCGCTGAAATTCGGAGCGCACCTCTATGCGCCCTACCGGGTAGTGGCACTCAACGCCGAACTGAGTGAGTCGATCGAGCTGACCCTCGACGATCAATCCCACATCACGACCCGCGCCGTCATTCTGGCCACCGGTGCCCGCTATAAGACGTTGCCGCTGCCACGCTGGGCCGAGTTTGAGGGCTGCGGAATCTACTACGCCGCAACCGAATTAGAGGCACGACGGTGCGCACAAGCATCCGTGGCGATCATCGGCGGGGCGAACTCGGCCGGACAGGCAGCACTGTTTCTCGCTGAGCGTTGTGCCCACGTCACGCTGATACTGCGAGGAGAAGACATCCATACCGACATGTCGGCTTACCTTGTCGACCGCGTCGTCAACCATCCGGCGATCACAATCGCCACCCAAACCGAAGTCACCGAACTACACGGCGATGACTGCCTCACGTCCATCACGATGACCAAGCGCCCGACCGGCACCGCCACCACGATCGAGTGCGGGGCGCTGTTCTGCTTCATCGGCGCGCTGCCAGAGACCAGTTGGCTGCCGCACCTCAGCACCGACAAGGACGGCTTCATTCACACCGACACCCAGATCGCAAACGACCTTGGGCCGCAATGGGAATCACTGGCACGCCGGCCACTGCCGTTTGAGACCTCAATTCCGCGCGTCTTCGCGGTGGGCGACGTCCGCCAGGGATCCATGAAGCGCGTCGCGGCCGCGGTCGGTGAAGGCGCAAGCGCGGTCGCCTCCGTTCACACCGCGCTCAATCCGGGAGGTTCATCATGACGTCGACAGATCCCCATCTGGCGGAGATACGATCCGTTACTCCGCACACCCCGAATGGCTGCCAAGAGTGCCTGGAACTCGGCACCTGGTGGGTGCACCTTCGACTGTGCCTGACGTGCGGCCATGTCGGCTGTTGCGACTCGTCACCGATGCGACATGCCAGGAGCCACGCCCACGCCGTTGCACATCCCATCGTGCAATCCATGCAGCCCGGAGAATCGTGGCGCTGGTGTTATGTCCACGAGAACTACGTCTGAGCGCAGGGGTTGGCGTCGGAAGGGCTGGTGATGAGGCCGTATGGGCCGCTACGCGGCCGCGATGACGTGCTGGCGACCGCGCTGGGTGTCGTGCGGCGCACCCAAAGCAATCGAGCCAGCGGTGTGGTGCTGGTCTCTGGTGACCCCGGGATCGGCAAGACCGCTCTGCTTTCCGAAATCACTAGGCAAGCAACCCACATGCATATGTGCGTGGCGCGAAGCAAGTGCGACGCCGCACATTGGGTAGTCTTCGAGCGAGGTGCAGCTTGAATAACTTGGAACCCCATAACCGAGTCGTCTCCAGCCATGACGAGCAGCTCATTCTGGTGGACAGCGATGACCACGAGATCGGCTTCCTGGCGAAGGCCGATGCGCACCTTGGCCGCGGAACTCTGCACCGCGCGTTCTCGGTGTTCGTGTTCAATCCAGCGGGCGAACTGCTTGTGCAGCAGCGCGCGAAGCGCAAACCCCTGTGGCCGGGCTACTGGTCGAACACCTGCTGCTCGCATCCACGCTTGGGCGAGAACATGGACCACGCCGTCCGGCGCCGCTTGCAGGAGGAACTCGGCCTGAGGGCACAGCTGGAATTCCTGTTCAAGTTCCAATACCAGGCTCAGTACGACTTGCAAGGCGCCGAGCACGAGCTGTGCTGGGTTTACGCCGGGCGCAGCGCCGAGCGACCGCGCGCGAACGTCGACGAGATCGCGGCCTGGCGCTACGTCACGCCGCAGCAACTGTGCGCCGAGATCGCATGCGCACCAGAGACTTTCACACCCTGGTTCAAGCTTGAATGGGAGCGTCTCTTGCGCGACCATCCCTGGGTGCTGGGCACGCCGTGCACGGGATAGGACGCGCGATCGCTCGCTCTGACATGGCTTTTCCCTGCCTCACGACAGAAGTCCCAGCGCTCCGTACCACAGCGACCCGGGTTGAGCCGGTCGGGGTACAAAGCCAGCATCTGGTCGTAAACCTGCTGGCAGTATCGGGCTGGGACAGTCTCACCGACGCCGAGCTCAAAGTGGTCACCCTGATTACGCAGGGCGTGACCAACCGCGACGTCGCCACCCAGCCGCATCTTTCCCTTCATACGGTGAAAACCCACGTCCGCAATGCGTTCGCCAAGCTGGGCATCAACTCGCGCGGCCAATTGACGCGGTTCATGCGCGGGTCTGATTGACCCGTCCGTCAGCACTGGGCCCACTTAGCTCTACATCTACCCGGCCCTAAATATCAGCCCCCGGGGCGATGGTTTTGCGCTGCCCGCACGACGACCGTAGTAGTCGACAACCAATCAGCTCGTGCTGAACGTAGCTGCTGAGGTATCTGTAAGCGAATCATGGAGGCCCGAATCATGGTGTATTCGAATCATGGTGTATTCATTGTCTGAACTCCCGAAGCCCGTGTCGATTGACCGGGCTCGCCTCCCGAAGTCCTACCGGGAGTATCTCGACATTCTGAAAGGTATGGGAGAGCTGGTCGAGATCGACGATGAGGTCGACTGGTATCTAGAACTGGGGGCGATTTTCCGCCACACGGCCGAGACGCTGTCCCCGGGCGCCATCTTCAACAATGTCAAGGGCTGCCCAAAGGGTTTCCGGGCGGCGGACTTTGGGATGGGAAAGAGCGGAAGGCCCGGGCAGCCATGGGCGCGTCTCGCGATCATGCTGGGGCTGCCTCCCGACACGGGCCTGATGCAGATCCAGCATGCCTACCTGGAAGCCATCGCCAGCGGGACGCGGCAGCCGCCACGCATGGTCGACCCGGCGAGCGCCCCGTGCAAGCAGAACAAGTGGCTCGGCGACGACATCGACATCACGAAGTTCCCCGCTGTGGTCGGCCACGACGGTGACGGCGGCCGCTACATCAACATGGGCGGCATCAACATCGTCCGCACCCCGGACGGGAAGTGGACGAACTGGTCAACCAACCGCGGCGAGGTCATCGACCGAAACCACATGACCGGTCTGTGGATGGCGGGTCAGCACAACGGGATGATTTGGAGGATGTGGAAGAAGGAAGGCAAGGACATGCCGTGGGCGGTGGCGATGGGTGTGAGCCCCGCCGTCGCGACGCAGGCGGGATCCCGGTGTCCGGACTGGGTCGATGAGTACGATTTGGCAAGCGCGCTGCTGGACGACTCGATCGAGATGGTCAAATGCGAGACCAACGATCTTCTCGTGCCCGCTGATTGCGAGATCGTGATCGAGGGCATGGTCTCCCACAACGAGGTCGAAGCCGAAGGCCCCTTCGGCGAGTACCCCGGCTACCTGGGCGACGACCGTATCCCGCAGCCGCGGCAAACGATCACGGCGGTGACGTTCCGCAATGATCCGATTCTGCCGATCTCCCTTCCCGGAACCCCCACGGACAACTGCCACGTCAGCCAGGGCTTCTTCAATGCCGCTCACGCCACCGTCGCATTCCAAACGGCCGACCTGCCGGTGATCGACTCGAATCTGCTGTTCGAGTCCGCGCTGTGCTGGCTGGTGGTCCGGGTGCGCGAGGATTGGCACGATGCCACCGGATGGACCGTCGATCAGCTGATGAACAAGATCGGGGTGACGTACTGGACCCAGCACGTTCAGACGTGCACGAAGATCCTCGTGGTCGGACAGGACATCGACCCCGCTAATCCCGACGCGGTGACCTGGGCCTTCGCGACGCGCAATCACCCGCAACTCGGTGCGTATGAGTTTCCCGAACTCGATGCGTTTGGGTCGGGGCTCGAGAGCTACCACAGCCAGGCCGAGCTGGTGCGTGGGAAGGGTGGTCTGGTGGTCTACAACTGCCTGACGCTGCAGGAGGGTCTCGGGCTCCCCAAGAAGACCGTTCTGTCGTTCGAGAAGAACTATCCGGATGCCATTCAAACCAAGGTTCTCGACAACTGGGCACGCTGGGGCTTTGCGCGATGAGACTCGGCGCTGTGCTGATGCCGTCGCATCCGCCGGAGCGGGACATCCGCGAGGGCCAGACTTGGGATCTGGAGGAGATCGCGCGCCTGGACGCCCTCGGTTTCG
>JAFAID010000329.1 GCA_019236925.1 Mycobacterium sp.
GATCGACCGCGCGGGTCATGACCGGACACCCAGCGTGCCCGGCCATGAACTGTCGGGCGTCGTGGTTGAGTTAGGTTACGGTACAACCCTTTTGAGCGTTGGTCAGCGGGTGTTCGGGCTCGCCGACTGGGCCCGCAACGGCTCGCTCGCGGAGTACACCGCTGTGGAAGCCCGTAATCTCGCACCGCTGCCGATGGACATCGACCATACTGTGGCCGCAGCGCTGCCGATCTCTGGATTGACCGCCTGGCAGGGCCTGTTCGACCACGGCCGCCTCGCCGCCGGACAAACGGTTCTGATCCACGGCGCCGCGGGTGGGGTTGGGTCGATCGCGGTGCAGCTCGCTCGCGAGGTCGGTGCGCGCGTCATCGGTACTGGCCGGACCGCAGACCGAGACCGGGCGGGGGAGCTCGGCGTCCACACCTTCCTCGACCTGGAGACCGAAAAGCTAGAGGACGCAGGCGAAGTCGACGTAGTGTTTGACGTGATCGGCGGAGACATTCTGGCCCGCTCGGCCGCTCTGGTGCGGGCCGGTGGAACGCTCGTCACCATCGCTGAGCCGCCGAAAGCCCTACCGCGCGATGGGCGGGCCGTTTTCTTCCTTGTCGAAGCCGATCGCGCCCAACTGGCCAACCTCGCAGCGCGAGTACGGGATGGACGCCTCAAACCGGTCGTGGGTGCCGTGCTGCCACTCGCCGAAGCTGCCGCCGCATTCGCCCCCGGCAAGCGCATCCCCGGCAAGACGATCCTGCGCGTAGCCGAAGACTAAAACCAGCCTGCCGCCGATCCGCCGAACCTGGTGGCGCACATCAGCTAACCGTCACGACATCCCAAAGGAAAGTAGCCAAAAAATGGCCGTAAAAATACCGCTCATCGTACTGACACTTGCGGCGATGGTCGCGCCCGTGGCGCATGCCGAGCCGGCGCACGAGAATTCGGGTCAAAACCCGGTTGTCCGTAAAGTTTTCGATCAAGCTGCCAATGTTCCGGGCAAATCACTTGAAGCAGTGACCGTCAGCTATCCGCCAGGAGCTAAAAGCGCAGCTCACCACCACGCGAAATCGGCGTTCATCATGGCCTACGTGATCTCCGGAGCGATCCGCAGCCAAGTCGAAGGTGAGCCTGCACGCGTGTATCACGCCGGTGAGACGTGGAGTGAAGCCCCCGGCGCGCACCACACGATCAGTGAAAATGCCAGCGCCACCGAACCCGCTGAATTACTCGCAGTCTTCCTGCTCGATACCGGAGACGGCCCGCTCACCACGGACGACAACGCGAAAAATGAGCCGCCGCGTTAGCAACGCAAAATGTTTGCACCGTTCGGTATCAACAATTTGACGACATTATCTATTTTCGCAATACGACACAGCAGGAGCAGTCCATGCACACGCCTGATCCGGTTCGGGTTGTCCGGATCGCACTACGGTTGTCGCTCGCGGCGGCCTTCCTGTCCGCTGTTGCCGACCGATTCGGTTGGTGGGAGCCGTTTGGGCAGGGTAGCTGGGGGAGCATGGGTGCCTTCGCCGTCTATACCCACCAGCTTGTTCCGTTTGCTTCTGGATGGTTATTGGCCGTCATTGTGTGGGCTGCCACCGCCGCCGAAGCGACCCTGGGAGTCTTGCTCCTGGCCGGCTGGCGGCCAAAACTCGTTGGCGCGGCGACTTGCTTGCTGCTCATAATATTTGGAACCGCGATGGCTGTATCCCTCGGTCTGGAATCACCGCTTAGCTACAGCGTCTTCTCCGCAGCAAGCGCAGCCGCGGCCTACGCGATACTAGGCACAACATCGCCGTCACACACCACTCAAAGGCAGCAGTACGTACCGATCATCGGGAGTGAGGGTAGACGTGACTAGCAAAGAGTTCGACGTGGTCGTCGTAGGCGGCGGGGTGGGCGGTGTGGCCGCCGTGCGAAAGCTTGCGTCGGCAGGACTTTCGGTAGCGCTCGTTGAGGATCGTCTGGTCGCTGGGGAGTGTCACTACTGGGGCTGCAACCCGAGCAAGACACTGCTTCGCCCGATCGAGGTGTTCAATCTCGCGAAGGCCATTCCTGGTGTGCGAGAAGCTATTTCGGGTGAAGGACCGGACATCGCGGCCGTCTTTGCGAAACGCGACGCGATTATCGAGCACCTCTCGGACGAAGACCGAACAGCATCACTGCGGCAAGCTGGTGTTGCAGTGTTTCATGGGGTCGGCCGGTTGAGTGGCCAACGAACAGTGCGCGTGGCCTACGCCCTAGGAGATACCACCGAAGCCGTCCTGACTGCACGCCGCGCGGTCGTTCTGGCCACCGGTACTCGTCCTAACGTGCCGGAGGTAGCTGGGATGGCCCAAGCACGCCCGTGGACCAATCGGGACTTAACGACCATGACACAAGTGCCACCTCGCGCGCTGGTGATCGGTGGCGGCCCCGTCGCTGTCGAGTTCGCGACCATCCTGACCGGTTTGGGCTCCGCGGTAACACTTCTGGTACGTGGGGACACCCTGCTTCGCAACTGCGAACCCGAAGCCCGCGAGCTAGTCGCGCAGTCACTGCGAAGCAAAGGCGTCACGATTCACTTCGAGACAGAGTTGTCGGCGGTGTCCCGCCCCGTGGCGGGCGGGCCCGTCACCGCAACCTTCCACCGCCAGACCATCGAGGTAGACGAGGTCGTCCTAGCCGCCGGACGGCGCACTAACACCGACAACATCGGACTGGAGACCCTTGGCCTGCCAGGCGGCGGGTTCGTTTCTGTGAACGACCATCTCCAGGCGGTCGGAGTCAGAGGCGATTGGCTCTACGCCCTGGGAGATACCACCGGGCGTGCGCGGCTGTCTCATATCTCCACCTATCACGGCCATCTCGTGGCCGACATCATCGCGGCCGGGGCCGCGGGGCGAGAACTGTCGGAGAACGAGTTGACTGCTCGTGATGCCGGCAGTCTGGCGCAGGTTATCTTCACTGAGCCTCAAGTAGTTTGGGTGGGGCGCACGGAAAGTCAGGCCCGAGCAGAAGGGTTCGTGGTACGGACGCGAACTGCCCGTTACCCCGGCACACTGTCATTCCTGGCCCTCTTCAGGGATGACTTTCAAGGATGGGCGAAATTGGTCATTAACGCCGAGACCAACACACTGCTCGGAGCGACATTTGTCGGCCCAGAGTTCTCCGAACTGGTTCAAGCGGCCACCCTGGCTATCGTCGCGAAGGTCCCCGTCAGTCTGCTACGCCATGCTGTTGCGCCGCATCCGACGGTCAATCAGGTGTGGGATCTGCTACTCGCCCAAGAGTCCGAACTCGCCCCATTACGGAAGAACGGGGAGCAGAGAGTACAGAAGAGCACACAAGCGAATCACCTTATACATCAGACCCGTTAGACCTCGATCCCTGAGAGGAACTGTGACCATGCTTGTAGCGGGGGTCCGCACGCTCGACGGCAAAGTGGAGATGCTCGAAGTGGACGAGCCGCGACCGTTGGCAGCCGACGAGGTCCTCATCGACGTTCGTAGCGCTGGGGTTGGTAACTGGGACAACATCATTCGCACCGGCGGTTGGGACGTTGGCACGAGCCCGCCGCTGGCGCTCGGGGTCGAGGCTGCCGGGGTCATCAAGGCCATTGGCGCCGGCCCGAGCGAATTCGGTGTAGACGATGAGGTGCTGTGCCACCCGGTGCCGCTTCGCGACCAAGGCACGTGGGCGCCGCTTCTGATCGCACCCGTTGGATCGCTCGCCCACAAACCGCCCGAGATTTCGTGGGGGACTGCAGCGATCTTTCCGGTGCCGGCGTTGACCGCCGAGCAGGTAGTCGGCGAGGCGTTGGCCCTGCACAGTGGAGAAACGTTGCTCGTTCACGGCGCGGGTGGAATCACGGGCGGGCTCATTGTCCAGCTGGCCGCCCTGCGCGGGGTGGATGTGCTTGCCACCGCAAGCCCGCGCAGCGCCGACCGAGTACGCGGGTATGGCGCCCGCGAAGTGATCGACTACCGCAATCCGATGTGGCCGAAACACGCAAGGGAATTGGCCAAGGGCTCCATCGACGCCGTCGCCAACGCGGCCCCCGCGGGCGCTGCTGCGGCGATGACCGCGCTTGACGACGGCGGCCGACTGGCGACCATCACCTCCGACCCGCCGGCATCCACCCGCGGCATCAGCGTGACCGCGGTTTACGTCCGTTCCGACGGCGCTCAGCTCGACCGCCTCACCGCGCTACTCGCCTCCCGTCGATTGAGCATGCCGATCCCGCGGTCCTGCGGCCTGGGCCAGGCCGCCGCCGCCCTCGCACACGTCGTGGCAGGCCGCGAGCCCAGCGGAGTGGTCATCACAAAAGACGTCGTACATAGTCAGCCGAAAAACCTTACACACCAAGGAGTCGCGATATGACCACCATCACCCCGATCTTCACCGGAGTGGCCGCTCACATCGGCAAATACGCTGACGCCGTTGCCGTATTCGGTGGCGGCGGCACACAGATTTTCGTCTCCGGCACGCCTGGCCTGCGCGACGACGGCACCTTGCCTGAGGACTTCACCGACGAAGCCAGACAGTGCTGGGCCAATGTCGAAAGGGCGCTTGGCAAGGCGGGCGCCAAGCTCACCGACATTGTCTATATGCGCCAGTGGATCACCAGCCGTGACAATGCGTCCGCCTACTTGGCGGTGAGCAAAGAAGTCATCCGCCACCAACCCGCCGCCATGTTCAGCATCATCGACGGACTGGTGTGGCCGAACATCCGCGTGGAAGTTGAAGTCACCGCCATCCTGCCGGGGTGAGCGATTTGAGCTCCCAATCAGCCCACGAGAAAGGATCCCATGGTCGTGAGCGATTACCCCATCGTCGACTTGTCCATCGACGCACTGCTGACCACGACTCGCTCGGTACGCAAACGTCTCGATTTGACCAAACCCGTTCCGATCGGCCTGATCCGGGAATGCCTCGAGATCGCAGTGCAGGCACCGACATCGGCCAACGTGCAGAACTGGAGGTTCATCGTTGTCACCGATGTTGAACAGCGTCGCACGATCGCCGATGTGTACCGCCGCACATGGGACTTGATCGTCGCGTCCCCTTTCGCGGTCGCCGATCGATTCAAGGACGACCCCGCCCGCAATCGCGAGCAGCGCAAAGTGTCCGACAGTGCGGCGTATCTCGCCGAGCACATCGGCGAGGTCCCCGTCTTGATGGTCCCGTGCGTCGAGGTTATCGACGGTGACGGCACACTGACGGGCGAAAACGCCAACCAGTATTGGAGTTCGATCATGCCCGCCACGTGGAGCTACATGCTCGCCGCGCGTTCTCGGGGCTTGGGAACCACGTGGACCGGGGTGACCATAATGGCCGACGACGAGATGCGGGCCATCCTCGGCCTGCCCGACAACGTCTATCACGCGACGACCATCCCCACCGCCTACTACACCGGCACGACCTTCCGTCGTGCCCGACGGATTCCGCTCGACGACGTCCTGCATTTCGACCGGTGGTGAGCTGCCCACCGAAGCCGGGGGCCGGTCACCCGGGCGCGAGCGAAATTTCAAGGAGAACAACCATGGACGGCGATTACGACGACCCGGGCCACGATGACACGCACAAAGCGATCGCCTGCGGTCACCATCCAAATGTCGCGTGTCACATTGCTGGTGAACAGCCGCCACCGCCACCGATGCGCGCGACGCGACCCAACCGGCAGGGCTGCCCGGCAGCCCTTTGACCAGCATCAACTACACGTTCGGATCGCTCAACTTGCTTACTAAATTGGGGGTCAGCTCCGAAGCAGCGCGCTGGCGGCGGAACTGTCGGCATATTCGACGTAGCCACTGCTCGTCAATGCGGGCGACGCGGCGAAGCTCGACGCGGAACCATAGCGCTCCGGCGACCGTTCCGATTA
>JAFAID010000337.1 GCA_019236925.1 Mycobacterium sp.
CAACGATGCGTCGTCGGTAAGGGCGATGACGCGCATGGGGAAGGTATTCAAGGAATCCGACTCCGACAGCATGGTGGTGATCGTCTTGGAAGGTGATCAACCCCTCGGTCAAGATGCACACCAATATTATGGCGATCTAATTCGTCAGTTAAGAGCTGACACCAAGCATGTGCAACACATTCAGGATTTCTGGGGCGATCCGCTCACGGCGGCGGGGGCGCAAAGTGCCGACGGTAAGGCTGCGTATGTTCAGTTGAATCTCGTCGGTGACCAAGGCACATCGTTGTCCAACCAATCCGTCGACGCCGTTCGAAAGATCATCGAGCGTACTCCAGCGCCGAAGGGGCTAAAGGCCCACGTCACCGGGTTGGCGGCGCAGGCAGCGGACATCGACCGGAATGTGGACAAAACAGTCGCGAAGATCGTGGTGACAACTGTCGCGGTGATCTTCACCATGTTGCTTTTCGTGTACCGCTCGGTCACTACCGTAATTCTATTGTTGGCGGTGGTAGGTATCGAGTTGGCGGCGGCTCGGGGGATTGTCGCATTCCTGAGCTATCATGATTTCATTAGGCTTTCGATTTTTTCCACCACTATGCTGGTATCCCTTGCCATCGCTGCGGGTACGGATTACGGAATATTTTTCGTCGGGCGGTATCACGAGGCACGTCAGGCCGGCGAAAGTCGGGAAATGGCGTACTTCACTGCTTATCGTGGAGTTGCCCCGGTGGTCTTGGCCTCGGGTTTGACGATTGCGGGTACGACGTATTGCCTTAGTTTCACCCGACTGCCCGCTTTCCAAACGATGGGCGTCCCATGCGCGGTGGGCATGATTGTCGCGGTCGCGGTCGCGCTCACTCTGGTTCCCGCGGTTCTCACCGTGGCTAGCCGTTTTGGTCTGCTGGAGCCCAAGCGAACGCTTCAGGTGCGGGGATGGCGACGGGTAGGTACTGCAGTCGTGCGCTGGCCCGCGCCCATTTTCGTTGCGACGTGCGCGGTTGCCCTGGTCGGCCTGCTGGCGCTTCTCGGATACCAGGTCAGCTACAAAGACCGGGACTACTTGCCGAAGAACACCCCCGGCAATGTCGGACTGGCGGCCGCAGAACGGCACTTCTCGCAGGCGCGCATGCTGCCCGAGACTTTGATGGTCGAGTCCGACCACGATATGCGCAATTCTGCCGACTTCCTCATCTTGGATAAACTCGCCAAGGGGATTTTCCGGGTTGAAGGAGTTGCCCGGGTCCAGAGCGTGACTCGGCCGCAGGGCACACCTCTCGAGCACACGTCTATACCATTTTTGCTCAGCATGCAAAGCGCCGGAGCATTACAAAATACGCAATTCGCAAAAACGCGGATGAAAGACATGTTGACGTTAGCCGACCAGCTTGGCGGCACCATCTCGGCGATGGAGCGCATGAATACGCTCATGCAACAAATCGTCGGGACCAGCCACCACATCGCCGGCACCACGAAAGACACGGTGGCTATCGCCGGTGAAGTGCGCGACGAAATCGCTGATTTCGATGACGCGTTCAGGCCGGTTCGTAGTTATTTCTACGCTGACCCGCACTGTTACAACATCCCGGTCTGCTGGGCGATCAGAAACATGTATGACGCATTGGACGGGGTAGACAAGCTCACCGAAAAGCTTGGCGACCTGAATAAAGACCTGGATAGCGTCGACGCTGTCATGCCGCAACTGGCCGCGCTGCTACCGCCGCAGATCGCCACGATGAAAAGCGTGCGGACCATGGTGTTGACACTGCACAGCACTATGACCGGGATGCTTGACCAGGTAGACCAAGTAAGCGACGACGCGACTGCCATGGGGAAGGATTTCGACGCCGCCAAAACCGACGACTCCTTCTACCTGCCCCGCGAGGTGTTCTCCAACCCGGACTTCCAGCGTGTCGAGAAGCTGTTCCTGTCACCGGACGGGAAGGCCGCGCGGTTCATTATTTCGCATAAGGGAGATCCCGCGACAGACGAGGGCATGTCGCGTATCGACGCGATCAGGACGGCCGCCTACGAGTCGCTTAAAGGCACGTCGCTGGAGGACTCCAAGATCTACATTTCCGGCACCGCTGCGATCTTCAAGGACTTGAAAGAAGCGTCGCATTACGACTTCTTGATCGCGGGCATTTCCTCGCTCTGCATGATCTTCATCATCATGTTGCTCATCACGCGAAGTCTCGTTGCCGCACTCGTTATCGTTGGCACAGTGGCGCTTTCGTTGGGGGCTTCGTTTGGGCTCTCCGTGCTGTTCTGGCAATACTTTATCGGCGTCGAGTTGCACTGGCTTGTGATGGTGATGTCCGTCATCATTCTTTTGGCTGTGGGATCCGACTACAACTTGCTCCTGGTCGCACGGTTCAGAGAAGAGATCGGCGCCGGTCTGAAGACGGGCATCATTCGCGCCATGGGCGGCACCGGCAAGGTCGTGACAGCCGCTGGTCTGGTATTCGCGTTCACCATGGCCTCCATGATCGTCAGCGACAACCGCGCTATCGGTCAGGAGGGCACCACTATTGGTCTCGGTCTGCTGTTCGACACACTGATCGTTCGCTCGTTCATGATGCCGTCGGTCGCGGCGCTGCTGGGACGTTGGTTCTGGTGGCCGATGAACGTTCGCTCGCGCCCGGCCCTCGCTGGCGCTCAACCCCGTTCACGCGACGTTAATTTCAAGGATGCCGAGGCAACCGCGGACACCGCACCGGTCGCGCACGGGAACGGCGATGGCAATGGCAACCGTGCCGCGAACGGCAACGGCTCAATGCTCGGATATCTCTTCCACCGTTAGCTACTAATCCGAAAATAAACGTGACGTGCTTCGGGTTGTTTAGGCGGCCGGGGTGAGGGTGACGGTGTAGCCGAGGGCTTCGAGTTGCCGAATGTGGTTGCGCTTCTGCCTGTCCGGGTTGAGGTGTTTGGTGAAGTGGTCTGGCCCGAGGTCGGTGAATCTGGCGTCGTCGTTGGCGAGTAGATGCCAGATGATGACCAGGGTGGAACGCGCGACCGCGACCATCGCGCGTTTCTTGCCTCGCCGTTTGGCGATGCGCCGATACCGTTCGCCCAGGAAGGTGTCGGTTCTACCGGCCACGACGGCGGCCTCGCCGAGAGTGCGGGCCAGGTAGCGGTTGCCGTGGCCGGTGGATCCGTTGCCTTTGGTCTTGCCGGCCGAGCTGTTGATGCCGGGTGAAGACTTAGCCCACGAACACAAGTGCCCCGCGGTGGGGAACCGCGACATATCTACGCCGATCTCGGCGATGATGGCGGCGGCCGCGATTGGTCCGATACCGGGTATCTCATCGAGTCGGGCCGCCGCTTCGGCGAAAGGGGCCAGGTGCGTCTCGATCTGCTCGTCGACGGCGGCGATGTCGGCGTCGATGCTGTCGATGCGCCCGAGCATGCGGGCCAGCAGGAACCGGTGATGGTCATCGAAGTGGCCGTTGAAGGCTTCCTCGAGGCGGGCGATCTTGGTGCGCATCCGGCGCCGCGCCAGCTGGGCCAGGACCTTCGGGTCGCGTTCGCCGGCGATCAGCGCGGCCATCATCGCCCGCCCGGAGACCCCGAAAATGTCGGAGGCCACCACTGAGAGCTTGATGCAGGCGTCTTCGAGCAGCTTTTCCACCCGGTTCTTCTCGGCCGTGCGGGCGGTGATCAGGTCAACGCGGTAGCGGGTCAGATCCCGTAGCCGCCGGATCGGCAGTGGAGGCACGAAGCTGGGGCGCAGCATCTGGCGCTCGGCCAGCTTGCACAACCACACCGCGTCGATGACGTCGGTCTTGGGCCGGCCGGGCAGGTGTTTGACGTCGCGCGCGTTGACCAGCCACGGCTCCAGCCCGTGCGCTTCTAACAGGTAGAACACCGGTTTCCAGTAATCCGAGGTGGCTTCCATCACCACCCGCTGCACCCCGAGTTCGACCAGGCGGTTGGCCAGCTCGGTCAACGAGCGGGTCATCGTGGAATGCGTCGAGACCTCCTGCAGGCGTTTTCGGCGTCCACGTGGTGCGGGAAGCCGCACACAACACACCAGTTCGGCCTTGCCGATATCCAGCGCCGCGACCCTGGCAATGATTTGTTCCTGGTCGTCAGACTCGGCCAACATAGCCGCCTCATCTCCTCTCCACACCGTCCTGCCCGATAGTGATGAGGTGGCCGCCTCGTGGGGCCGCACAAGACAACAGAATCTAATCCGCGTGCTCGACCAAACACCAACGGCGGCAACAATGAAGGGCCCGCACACGACCCCAGCGCCCGGCTAAGACACGGCCTCGAAGAACCATAGGAGCACGGCGTCGCAAGGCGACCACCGCGCCATTTTCAACCCGGAACGGGCGCCCCACAAGGGCACATTGGCTAAGACCTGAAAAAGTCGGCGCGTT
>JAFAID010000354.1 GCA_019236925.1 Mycobacterium sp.
CCAAATGTCGAAGCGAATTCCACAAGATGCGCGCACGGCGCAGAGAAGTTACAGAGGTAGAATCTAACGCGGCATAGCCGCAACCAAGAAGGATGAGCAAAAACAGCGTTCTCCCGCCAGAATGGGGTTGGAAGTGGCCCCAACCCGAAGGAGAACGCCGTGAAGACGCTGTCGCGCTTCGTCGCCAAGTTTACCAACCTGATCGTCGCCGTGCTCTCTTGCTTTGACCGCGTGATCTTCAAGGGCTATCTGCCCATCACCAACGGACCGGCTCTTGAGGGGTTCGTCGATCACGTTCTCAAGATCCGACGCAAGGACTTCATGGCCTTCGCTGAGGAACAGTCCGAGACCCTGGTCGATTTCGCCAAGCGCCTGGCCCAAGAAGTCGGTGCCGAGTACCACTACCTCCAAGGTGTTCACCGCAAAGACAAGCTCGTCGACAAGTTGCTGCGACAGCGACCGATCAGCGACGGGCTGATCTGCGTTCTCTGCTGCCAGGAATGCTGCCCAAGCTTCAAGCTGATCCATGCCAAGGACCGACCCCGCCTGATCAACGCACGCCGACCGCAGCGCGTGCTTTACTTCTACTTTCTCGATCCTGAGTTGGGCCTGATTTACGTCCGATTGACGACCTGGTTCCCGTTCACCATCCAGATCTACATCAACGGCCACTCGTGGCTGGAAAAGCAGATGCTCAAGCGAAGATTGGGGTTCAACCTCCAAGACAACGCCTTCACGGCCCTCGACGATCCTCAGGCTGCTCAGAAACTAGCCGATTCGTTCGTCGATCAAAACTGGCGCAAGATCCTCAACCGCCTGGCGCGGCAGGTCAATCCCTTGATGAGGCAGCCGTGGTTCCGCGGCCTCAGTTACTATTGGGTCGTCGACCAAGCGGAATTTTCCACCGACCTGATCTTCACCAGTCGTGAGGCGCTCTCCGGTCTCTACCCGCGGCTGCTGGACCACGCCGCGGTGAACTTCTCGGCCAAGGACATCCTGACGTTCCTGGGTCGACGGTATCATCCCCGCTTTGACGGCGAGGTGCTCACCCATTGCCAGAAAGGTCGCTGGCCGGGAGCCAGGATCAAACATCGGATGAAGAACAACTGGCTGAAGATGTACGACAAGTTCGCTCTGGTCCTGCGGATCGAGACGGTCATCAACAATCCGCGGGAGTTCCAGGTGCGGCGGTTGCGAACCCGCGACGGCCGCCGCGAGATGGTCTGGTGCCCGATGAATAAAGGGGTGATCAACCTGTATCGCTACCGCGAAGTGTCGCTGGCCGCCAACCAGCGCTATCTGGAGGCGCTCTCGGTGGTCGATGATCCGGCGCCGGCCTATCGTCAGGTTGAGGAACTGACCAAGCCGGTGGTGGTCGCCGGCCGTAGTCATGCGCCGTTCAATCCGGCAAGCGGGCCGGACGTGAAGCTCTTCAGTGCAGTGCTGGATGGCAACCACTTGGTACGCGGGTTTCGCAACGCCGACATCCGGGAGGCGCTCTACGGATCGACTGAGGATGCCGGGAACCGTCGTCGCCAGAGCCACGCGGTGGGTCGAATGCTGAAGCGATTGCACGTGCGCGGGTTGATTGTGAAAGTTCCGCACAGCCGGCGCTGGCACGTCAGCCGGAAAGGCCACCAACTGCTCGGGGCTGTCGTGCAACTTTATCACTATGGGCTTCCGGCAGTTGTCACTCGAGCAGCTTGATCTGCAAAAAGACGCGCGCACGGCGCAGAGAAGCTACGCAGGTAGAATCTAAATGCTTCCGCTCGTGCTCGGCAGACTTCCGCCGGCATGAGTAACTCGGCTGCGAATCGGTTCGCCTGACGCTCCATCGCCGCCGCCGTTTCGTCCTCGACCTCGACCACGGTCGCCGGACTGTCCCCGAACGACACTTTGCCGCCCATGAACTCACGGTGGAGGACGAAGTGCCCGAATTCGTGGCCCGCCGTGAACCTCCGGCGGGGCACCGGATCGTCCGCGTTTACGAATACCCGGCCGAACGGCCCGGCAATGTACAGGAATCCGGCCAAGTCTTCATCTTCCCCCAGCTCTCCCGGGATGCTGTCCTTCGACAGCAGGTAGTCGTACACCGTCGCACGTGACAGGTGCGGCAATTCGACGAGTCGGATGGTGTGTTCGACCAGGAACCGCTCCAGCGGAACCGGACCGCGGCGCATCGGGTTCGCCGGAAGTTGACACGTCGAGCGGAGGGCAGCGACGACGCGGGCAATCCACTCCTTCTCATCCGCGAGATTCATGTCTTGTCCCCCGGCTGCCTCGGGCGCTGTGGGCGGGCGGCCAACTGGTAGTTCTCTGCCGAGGTCCGCTGCATCCAGAGATCTAGCGCCACCTCGCGGAATGCCCGCCAGTACGCTTCGGGGGCAGAACCGAACCGTGTCCCCCAGAGGACTACCTGGCTGATGCCGAGTTGCGTAGGAACCTCTTCAGTAGCCTTCCGCAGCACGTCGTTGATCGTCAAGTCGTCGGTGGTCAATCCGGCCGGCGGGTGCCGACGAATGTGCTCGGCGACTTCGGCCAC
>JAFAID010000230.1 GCA_019236925.1 Mycobacterium sp.
GGCCCGGCCGGATAACGCAACTCCGGCGTGCGGCTGGTCGCCGCCTTCACCACGACTCGCGCGACGACCGCGGGATCGTCCCCGGCACGCACCGCCTTCGTCAGGCCGCGCTTGACGTGCTCGCGAATGGGCGCATAGCTGTCGACCGGCGAATCGGCGTCGGTCGCGTTGGCCTCGAATGAGGTGTTGGTGTAGCCCGGTTCCACCACCGCGACCCGCACGCCGAATTCACGGGTTTCGTGATCGAGGGATTCCGAATAGCCCTCAACCGCATGCTTTGAGGCGGAGTACAACGCGCCGTACGGCGCCGGCAGGAATCCCAGCACCGAGCCGATGTTGATGATCCGGCCGCTGCGCTGCGCCCGCAGATGCGGCAGCACCGCACGGGTCAGCCGCACCAATCCGAAGAAGTTGGTCTCGAAAAGCTGCTGAGCCTGGGCGATCGAGCTTTCCTCCGCGGCGCCGAGGACCCCGAATCCGGCATTGTTGACCAGAACGTCGATGTGACCCGCGCGCTCAATGACCGTTGCCACGGCCGCGTTGACCGACGCGTCGTCGGTGACGTCAAGCTGGACCAATTCCACTCCTGGGACCGGCTCGGTGTTTTGCGGGTTACGGCTGGTGCCGAAGACTTCGAAGCCCTTATCCGCGAAAGCGCTGGCTATGGCCCGGCCGATTCCCGAAGAGACGCCGCTAACCAGTACCACAGGCAATCGTTTTGTCATGTCCACTCCTAGTAAACCGATTGGTGTACTTTCATTCGGCGGCCACGCTACACCACTTGACGCGAGATGTAAACCGTTCGGTATACTCCAGTCTATGAGCAAGCAGGCGACCAGCAAGGGCGGCCGTGGTGCGCGCCAGCGCATCCTGGATGCCGCGGCGGAGTTGTTCTATCGCGACGGCATCAACGCCACCGGCGTCGAGCGGCTCGCGGCCGAATCGTCGGTCTCCAAACGCACTCTCTACCAACACTTTCCGAGCAAGACAGCGGTAGTCGAGGAGTATCTGCGCAGCATCGAGCAACGTGTCGCCGACTCCGCGCTTCCCGAGGCGGACGGCCAGACGCCGCGTGAGCGCATGCTGGCCGTTTTCCAAGCGCCCACGACACGCGGCGGACCGCTACGCGGTTGCCCGTTCCACAACGCGGCCGTCGAGGCAGCCGGAGCCATGCCGGGAGTTCAAGAAATCGTTCGCGCAAACAAGCGCGGCTTCATCGCCGTGCTGACTGAGCTGGCCAAACAGGCCGGCGCCGCCGACCCGCAACTACTGGGCAGCGAGCTGGGTGTGCTTTATGAAGGTGCGGCCGCGTTGGCGACGTCGTTAGATGACAGCTCGCCGTGGGCGCAGGCACGCATGGCAGCTGAGACGCTGATCGACCGAGCGGTGGCGTAGCGACGCTCAGCGCGCGCCACGCACCAACCGGCCGGGCCGAGCACCGGTGTCAACGTTGTCGCGGCGGGTCACGACGCCGTTGACGATCGTCGCGGTGTAGCCGGAGGCGCCCTGGATGAGTCGGTTGCCGCCGGCCGGCAGGTCGTAGGCCATCCGGGGGGCGTGCAGGGTGAGCGCATCCATGTCGATCACGTTGACGTCGGCCCGCTTTCCGATCTCGATGACGCCGCGATCGGAAAGCCCGAACAGCTGCGCGGTGTCGTGCGACTGCTTGCGGATGACGTACTCCAGCGGCAGCTTTTCGCCGCGGTGACGATCGCGCGCCCAGTGGGTCAGCAGGAAGGTGGGATACGACGCGTCGCAGATCATGCTGCAGTGCGCGCCGCCGTCGGACAGCCCGACCACGCCCGCGGGATGCGTGAGCATTTCCCGGATCGCGTCATGGTTGCCGTGCGAGTAGTTGTAGAACGGCAGCATCAGCATCGACGTCGCGTCGGCTTCAAGCATCAGGTCATAGAGCGTGGCCAACGGATCCTCGCCCCGCTCGGCGGCGATTTTCTCCACGGTGCGGTCGTCGGTCGGCTCGTAGTCGGGGGGATCGCCGATCGCGTACAGCCGGCCAAGCGAGTATTGAGCAAGCGCGAACATGTTGTCGAACAACAGGTTCGGGTCCGGCGGCAGATCGTCTTCGGACAGGATCGCAGCCTTGACCGCCGGGTCGGCCAGCCGCTTCGCCAGCTCCTCGCGGCCGCATTCGGCCTTCAGCCGGCGGAAGGTCGGGCGGTGGGTGAACGCGTGGTGCCCGGGGAAGCCGAACAGCATGCCGAACGGACGCGCGGCGATCTGGGGATACAACCGGCTGCCCGCCGCGTGGGCGGCCGCCGAGATGTCCAGCTGTTCGCGCCACAGCTCCGGCGCGGCATCCACCTGGATCATGCCGAACGAGATGGGCCGGTCGATCTCGGCGCCCAAGCGCTGCATCCAGTCGAGTTCCTTCTTGGGGGCGATGATGTCCTCGCCGGCCACGCCCTGCGGCGCGAGCTCGAAGACGGCCTGACCGCCCGCCGCCATGGCCCGGCCGAGTCCGAACAGCTCGTCTTCGGCGGCATAGGTTCCCGGAACCGGTTCGCCGTCGATGGCGCGGTGACCGATGGTGCGGGAAGTCGAGAAGCCCAATGCGCCGGCCTCGACGGCTTCCTGAACGAGGCGTGCCATCGCGGCGATGTCGTCAGGTGAGGCGGGCTCGTTACGGGCGCCGCGCTCGCCCATCGCGTAGGCGCGAACCGCGCCGTGGGCGACCTGGCTGCCCACGTCGACGGCGAAGTTCTTTCGTCCGATGGCATCGAGGTATTCCGGGTAGCTCTCCCAGCCCCACGAGATGCCCTCGGTGAGCGCGCTGCCGGGAATGTCCTCGACGCCTTCCATCAGGCCGATCAGCCAGTCCTCGGTGCCTGGCCGCACCGGCGCGAACCCGACCCCGCAGTTACCGGTGACGACGGTCGTCACGCCGTGACTGCTGGACGGCTCCAACATGTCGTCCCAGCTGACCTGACCGTCGTAGTGGGTATGGATGTCGACAAACCCGGGCGCGACGATCTTTCCAGTTGCGTCGATCGTCTCGGCGGCCTCGCCCTCCAGCGGCGCGCTACCGGGCCCGCGGCGACGAACCTCGACGATTCTGCCGTCTTTGACGGCGACGTCGGCGTCGAATCGGTCCGCACCGGTTCCGTCCACGACGGTTCCGCCCGTGATTTTCAGATCGAACACAATTACTCCCTTGCCTGGCCTGGCGACCGCTACAGTGGACCAATGTAACACCGTTACAGACGCGAGGAAAATGCTTCGATGACGACTCAGGTCACCCCCGACGCCCGACGCGAGGACGCGATCGGCGCGCCGCCGCAACGCCCGACGCTGGTGCCCGCAGAGCGGTATTACTCCCCTGCGTTTGCACAGCTCGAAGTGCAGCGGATGTGGCCGAAGGTGTGGCAGGTCGCCTGCACAGTGGACCATGTCGCCGAACCCGGCGACTATTTCGAATACCGTTGCGGCCCTTACTCGGTACTCATCGTCCGCGGCGACGACGGGACACTGCGCGCGTTCCAGAACGTGTGCCGGCACCGGGGCAACTCGCTGTGCGCGGGCTCGGGCACGGGCTTGCATGAACTGCGCTGCGGTTATCACGGCTGGACCTGGGATCTGTGCGGCGTGCTCAAGCGGGTGCCGAACCGCAAGGGATTCGGCACGCTGCAGATGTCCGAGTTTCCGCTGGTCGCGGTCGGCGTCGACACCTGGGAAAGACTCGTCTTCGTCAACCTCGACGTCGAAGCCGCGCCGTTGGCCGACTTCCTCGAGGCGGTACCGGGCGACATCGGATGGCTCGGGCTCGGCGACTTCCGGTGCTACGGCACCATGACCATCGAAGTCGACGCGAATTGGAAGACGATCGCCGACGGGTTCAGCGAGACCTATCACGTGCAAACCTTGCATCCCGAGCTGCACCGGTGCACGGACGACGTCTATGCACCGCAGGTGATTTGGGGACACACCGGCAAGTCCGAGCAGCTCTACGGTGTGCCGAGCCCGCATCTCAAGCACCCGCCCACCAACGCTGAGGTGTGGGATGCCTATGTCGCCAGCCAAGGGGCGCTGATGGGCGTTGCGGAAGGCACCCCATTTCCCGGTGGCCAGCCGGCTATTGACGTAATCGCCGATCACATAAGAGCTTTCGCCGCCGGGCGGGGTGTCGATTTGAGCTGGGCCAGTACCGACCAGATGATGCGGCTGCACCAGTACAACATCTTCCCGAACCTGACGCTATTGGCCAACGCCGACCACTTGACGGTGATGGCCGCACGTCCGGGACCCGATCCCGATCACGGCGAGTTCGTGATGGTCTTGTGGACGCGGATGCCGCCGGGTGCGCCGCGGATCAAGCCCGCCGACATTCGGATGACGGCGAATGAGGCCGAGCCCGGTCTGGTGATGACTCAGGACATTAACGTGTTGGCCGGACTCCAACGCGGTCTGCACCAGCCTGGGCTCACTCACTTGACGCTGTCCAACGAGGAACGACGGGTGATCAACATGCACCGCAACCTCGAACGGTATCTCGACCTCCCGGAGTCAGAGCGCATCACGGGAGGTGAGACGGTTGACGGAGACCGTTAGCGCCGAGACGATCCTCGACACCGCGGCCCGGCTGATCGAACTGCACGGCGTCGAGGCATTCACGATGCGTGGCCTCGCCGAGGAACTCGGGGTCGCGGTCACCTCGATCTACTGGCATGTCGGGGGCCGAGACAAACTCTTCGACAGCCTGGTCGACCGATTGCTCAGCGACATGGCGCATCTGCCCATCGAGGGCGACTCTCCAGTCGAACGCATCGCGTCGCTGGCGCGCTCTCAGCGCAGAGCGCTGATCGACCGGCAACATCTGCTTGCCATCGCGCACGAACGCGACCGGACGCCGACGCTGTTTCTGCCGATCCAGCAGACGTTGGCGGCGCAGCTGGCCGAGTTGGGCGTGACCGGAAACGACGCCGCACTGATCCTGCGCGCGGTGCAGGTTCATGCCATTTCGTCTGCAATCATGCAGTTCTCGGCTGTGCGCGGAGCCAAACACGAGGAGGAAGATCCGTCGCTGTGGGACGACGACTGGCCCGACCGAGCGCTGGTCCAGGCGCTCCAATCCCCCACCGATTACGACGCCGTCTTCGAATACGGCCTCAGCGCGCTGCTTAGTCACATACCCTCAGGCGGCTGATCAACCGAGAGGATTCACGATGAGCGCCGAAAACCCGCAATCCATCGCCGGTATCGCAATTCCCGACACCCCGCTCACGCGTGAAATCACCGAGTACATCCGCGACACCGAAGACGAGTTGTTGTTCAACCACTCCCGCCGGGTGTTTCTTTTCGGCGCACTGCAGGGTCGTCGGCGTCGTCTAGAGCCCGACCTGGAATT
>JAFAID010000247.1 GCA_019236925.1 Mycobacterium sp.
CGCTCATGGTGATCATGTGGCTCCCTCCTCTCGTCTGGTGGCTGCCGCCGGGCGCAGAAAACTCAGCGAAACCCGGCTATTTCGGTTCGAGGCTAGAGCGTAGCAGCCTGACTCGGCAAGCGATTTTCTGACCTGGGGTTTTGTGGCGACCCGCTGCGCCCGGCTGCGCCGCGCTTGCGATCGCCACGGGGTTTTGTCGGGACTAGCCGCGGCTGCGTACCAGCTCCAACACGTCCGGGCCGAACTGCTCGAGCTTGCGGGCGCCGATACCCGGGATCGCGACCAACGCGGCGTCGTCGGAGGGCAGCAGCTCGGCGATCGCGATCAGCGTGTTGTCGGTGAACACCACATAGGCGGGCACCTTCAGATCCTTGGCGGTGCGCAGCCGCCAGTCCTTGAGCTGTAGCAGCAACTCGTCGTCGATATCGGCGGCGCACGTCTCACAGCGGCGCAGCATGATCGCCGCCGGCGTGGTCAGCTGGCTGTTGCAGATCCGGCAGCGCGACGCGGCACCGCGATTGCGGCGTGGCCGGCTCGGGGTGGGGTCGGCTTGGGTCTGCGGAGACAGGCCGTTGAGAAACCGGGATGGCTTGCGGCTCTGCCGCCCGCCCGGATTTCGGGACAGCGACCAGCTGAGCGCCAAATGCATTCGGGCCCTGGTGATTCCGACATAGAGCAGGCGGCGCTCCTCTTCGACGGCTTCGCTTTCGACGCCGTGGGCCAAGGCATGCGAGATCGGCAGCGTGCCATCCGTCAACCCGACCAGGAACACCGCATCCCACTCCAGCCCTTTGGCGGCGTGCAGCGATGCCAGTGTGACACCTTGCACCACCGGCGGATGGCGCGAGTCGGCGCGGGTCCGCAGCTCGGCCAGCAGACCGGGCAGGTCTAACTGCGGGCGGTGCGCCGCCTCTTCGTCGACCAGTTCCGCCAACGCGGATAGCGCCTCCCAGCGCTCCCGGGCCCGGGTTCCCGTCGGAGCTTCGGGCGTCAATCCCAGCGGTTCGAGCAGCCCCCGCACCACATCGGGCAGCGGCGACGGCAAGCCCTCGGCGCCGCGGCTGGCCGCCCGCTGTAAGACCAGCAGGGCCTGGCGGATTTCCTGACGGCTGAAAAAGCCCTCGCCGCCGCGGACTTGATAGGGAATACCGGCTTCTGTCAACGCCTCTTCGTAAACCTCGGACTGCGCGTTGATCCGGTACAGCACCGCGATCTCGGCGGGCGGCGTGCCGGATTCGACGAGCCGCGAGATCGACGCTGCCACCGCAGCCGCTTCTGCCACTTCGTCGGGATGTTCACGAAACGACGGAACCGGTCCCGGATCACGTTGGCCGACCAAGTGCAGCTTGCTGCCGGCCACCCGCCCGCGGGCGGCCGCGATCACCCGGTTAGCCAGCGACACCACCTGCGGTGTCGATCGGTAGTCCCGTTCCAGGCGCACCACCGTCGCCTCCGGGAACCGTCGGGAGAAGTCCAGCAGGTAACGCGGTGAGGCCCCGGTGAACGAATAGATGGTTTGGTTGGCGTCGCCGACGACGGTCAGGTCGTCCCGGTCCCCTAGCCAGGCCGACAGCACGCGCTGTTGCAGCGGTGTCACGTCCTGGTATTCGTCGACGACGAAGCAGCGGTAGCGGTCCCGGAATTCCTCGGCGACCGCGGCGTCGTCCTCGATCGCTGCCGCGGTGTGCAGCAGGAGGTCGTCGAAGTCGAGCAATGCAATATCATCGCCGCGGGATTTTAGGGACTCGTAGGCCGCATACACGGCGGCGACCCGCGCGGCGTCCAGCGGAATGTCGCGCCCGGCGGCAGCCACCGCGTCCGGGTACTGCTCGGGGGAGATCAGCGACGCCTTGGCCCACTCGATTTCACCGGCCACGTCGCGAACATCGTCGGTGCTCAGCTGCAACCGGGCGCTGCTCGCGCCCCGGGCGACGACGGCGAACTTGCTCTCCAGCACTTGCCAGCCGGTGTCGCCGACGACCCGCGGCCAGAAATACCGCAGCTGCCGATGCGCGGCCGCGTGAAACGTCATCGCCTGCACCGCGCCGACACCAGAGCCAGTGCCCGCGGCAGCTCCCAATGCCCTCAACCGAGTTCGCATCTCGCCGGCCGCACGTTGGGTGAATGTCACGGCCAACACCTGGCCCGCAGCCACGTGACCGGTGGCGACGAGCTGGGCGATGCGGTGGGTGATGGTGCGGGTCTTACCGGTTCCCGCCCCGGCCAGCACGCAGACCGGTCCGCGCGGAGCCAGCACTGCCTCGCGCTGTTCATCATCGAGGTCGGCAATCAATGGGTCTGTGATCACCGGCATGGCGTCCATCTTGGCAGTGGTCGCCGACAAACGCCGGGCAGCGCCATGGCGCGGCATAACGAGGACGCGCGTTATGTTTGACCGACTATGACGAATGCTTCCGGTACTTCGCTGACCATGTACACCACGCCCTGGTGTGGCTACTGCCAGCGGCTCAAGACCATGTTGAAGGCCTCCGGCATCAGCTACGACGAGGTCGACATCGAACAGGACATCGCGGCAGCCGAGTTTGTCGGCTCGGTCAACGACGGCAACCACACCGTGCCGACAGTGAAGTTCGCCGATGGCTCGACGCTGACCAATCCCGGCGCGAACGAGATCAAGACGAAGCTCGCTCAGCTGGCCGGGGCTGGGTCCTAATCGCCCGGCTCCTCAGCCGGGCTGAGGTCAGTCCAGGGCGGCCCAGGATTCGATGATCACGCGCGCGATCGATACCGAGCCGGGCAGCAGCAGCTTGGCGTCGGCGGCGCTACTCCAGTCACCAACGGCCAGCGCGGCGCGCACCTCGTCGCGGGTGAACCACGCGGCCTCGGCGATCTCCCCGTCGTTGAACGCGAATTCCTGATCGGGATCGCCGATCGCATGGAAGCCGACCATCAGCGAGCGCGGGAACGGCCACGGCTGGCTGCCGAGGTAACGCACGTCGCGGACGGTCAGCCCGATTTCCTCGCGGATCTCGCGCGCCAC
>JAFAID010000585.1 GCA_019236925.1 Mycobacterium sp.
TTTCGGTAGCGAGCTCCCGAGATTCGCGCGCCAACCTGACCAGATCCTGGATCCTCCAGGGGCTGCGGAAGAAACACGTAAAGTAGTCGCGCTGCGCATCCACAAGGGCCTGCGGATCCAGCCCGTAGGCGACCGCCGTAAGCCCAGCCGACTCGGCGAAGCCAACGAGGTCGGGCGAGATGGCCATGCGCACGTCATGCCCGCGGCGCAGCAGCTCACGGCCGACAACGACCCCGGGATCGACATCGCCACGCACTCCATAGCATGCCAGCACAAATTTCATCGCGGATCCTAGCCTTTCAGTTGTCGGGCGCGTAGGCAACGTCAGGGGCGTCGGTCATCATCCCTGGTTCTTCGACTGTCGGCTGGGCGTTCGGCCATTGGCTTCGGCTGATCGTTCGTCGTTTGTTCCGACTGCAGCGGCGTTCGTAGGCGGCGGCGACTGGTATGGAGCACGGTGCTCTGGGACGCAAGCGAGATATGTCATGCCGCCCGAGGGTCACGACACCGGTAGCCCGAAGGCAATCACGGCGAACGACGTGCAGCGGCCGCTTGACAGCTGCGACATCAACGATCCCGCAGCTGTCGGCGACTACGCGATCCTCATGCTGATCGCACGCTTGGGCCTGCGATCGATCGAGGCGGCGCGGCTGCGGTAGGACGACCTCAACTGGCGCGCCGGGCGGATCGTCTTGCGCGGCAAGGCGTCCCGCGAGGACGGGATGCCGCTGCCCGCCGGTGTCGGGGAGGCGTTGAGCGCCTACCTGCGCCAGGCCCGCCCAGCGACGGGCGAGCCGCCAGGTGCAGTGCGGCTGGTTCGGCCATCGCCACCAGCAACGGATCCCCGGCGGCATCGGACACCCAGGTTTGCACCGTGGCCGGGGCGGGGAATTCCCACCTGTCTGTCCGTGGTAGCGGATGGTACGTTCGGGATTCGCCCAAACCCGGCAAAGCTTTGGGCCATCATCCGCTGAGGAACTCGATTTTGGCTAACGGCGAGCTGAATCCGCGCGAGGCGGAACACGTTGCGTGGGACGTGATTGTCGTGGGCACCGGCATGGGGGGCGGAATGCTGGGCTACTGGCTGGCCCGGTCAGGCCGCAGGGTGCTGTTCGTCGAGAAGGGGCGCTCGACACTGCCCGGGGTGCCGGGGACGATTCGCTCTGCGATGCCGGAACTCGCCGAGCCGCGGGCGGGCCGTTCCGCTGAGGCATACTACGACGCCTTGGCCCGGGCCGGACGCTCAACCGACGAGATCGAAGACATCAGCGGGCGCTTCTCGCGGCGGTTTGTGCCGTTCATCGGCAGCGGGACGGGAGGGTCGTCGGCCCTCTACGGCATGGTCTGCGAGCGATTTTTCGTTCGCGATTTCACCCCCCGGCAAAACTTTCGCGACCCCGGCGATTCCACCGTGCCGGATGCCTGGCCGGTCACCTACGACCAGATGCGGCCCTGGTACGCGGAGGCCGAGAAGCTGCTGGGGGTTCGCGGCCAGCCCGATCCGCTGCGGCCGGAGGCGGCCGAGGTCGGTCTGCCCGCGGCGCCGCCGTTTTCGGCAGACAACCAGCCGCTGGTCGACTATCTGGCAGGTCGCGGATTGCATCCCTACCACCTGCCGATGGCCTGTGATTACACCGATGGTTGTCCCACCTGTCAGAGCTATCTGTGCCACCAGCCGTGCAAAAACGACGCCGCCCGTAATTGCCTGCTGCCGGCCGTTGCCGAGCACGGCGCCCACCTGCTGGCGGAATGTCGGGCCGTACGCCTGGACGCGGAGCGCACCCAGGTCCGGCAAGTGATCTGCGAGAATCGCTCCGGCATGCTGGCTTTGAAGGCCAAGGTGGTAGTGCTGGCCGCCGGTGCGCTGGTCACCCCGGTGTTGTTGCTCAATTCCCGTTCGGGCGATTGGCCGCGCGGATTGGCCAACGGCTCGGACTGGGTGGGGCGCAACCTGATGCGTCATCTGGTTGACGTGATCGAGATCTGGCCGCAACCCGACTGCAAGTTCACGGCCCAAAACAAGGAGATCGGGCTGAACGATTTTTATTTCTGGGAGGGGCAGAAATATGGCACCGTGCAGTCATTCGGCTCGATGCCGCCCCTGGAGTGGCTGACCAACCGCCCCGGCTGGCGGCCGAAGGCGCTGCGCCTGATGAGCCCGGCGGTGCGCCGGATCTACCAGCGGTTCTTCAACGGCGGACTGGTGCTGGCCGCGATCATGGAAGACCTGCCCTATCTGGACAACCGCGTCCTGCCATCCGATCGGCCCAGCGTGGACGGCCGCCAGCGGCTGCGAGTTCAGTATCGTTTTCACGCCAGTGAGATCGAGCGCCGCGCGGCGTTTTTGCGGCAGTTGAAAGAGGTGTTGAAGCCGTTTCGCAAAATCACCCTGCGGGGCGCCGAAAACAACGAGGCCCTGGGCCACGTCTGCGGCACGTGCCGCTTCGGTACCGATCCCAAAACCAGCGCGCTGGACCCACAAAACCGGGCGCACGAAGTGGACAACCTCTACGTGGTGGACACCTCGTTCTTCCCTTCGAGCGCCGGTTTGAACCCCAGCTTAACGGTCGCGGCCAACGCCTTGCGGGTGGCCGCGCACCTGAACCAGGTGCATTTCGCGACCTGACAACCTGCAATGCTCCGCACGGCTCGCCAAACAACGACGTGCGTCGCTATTTTGACCTGACTTAGGACATTTTTCGGCGCTGGCTGTGTGCACGGGTCTTTGAACTGCGGGTTTGTTCAGCGCTGGGTCGTTACTGCACTGCGGCATCACCTGGCACCATCAAACCCCGGCACCACTACGGGGCCGACTACCACGCTTGGCTGCGTAGAGCCCGTTATCCCCGTCAAACGCTTGGCGCGACACGAGGGCGGGTTCTTGTCGGTTTTTGCGTATTTCGTGGCCAAATCCATTGCCGCGCAACGAGATGCGGATCGGCAAATCTGTACCCGTAACCATGCCTATTCAATCCCAGGCCCCTGCCGCCGTCGTTAACACTTTGTTGATCGTTCCCGGTATTTCACTGCGCGTCCGGTCCTTCCCCGGCGTGTTCGTCACGAGCACAATAGGATCGCTTACATGGATTTGTTCGTGCGCGAATCCGGTCCGGTCGGGGCGCCCGCTATCGTCTTCCTTCACGGCGGGGAACATAGCGGCCGGTCCTGGCAGCCCGTGGTCGAACGAATGCAGCGATACCGCTGCCTGGTTCCCGATCTGCCCCAGCACGGCGAGAGCTCCCAGCGGGGACCATTCGAGATGGGCGGAGCCGCCGCTGCGGTGGCAGAACTCATCCGCTCCCGGGTGGGCACCGGCCGGGCGCACGTGGTGGGCCTCTCGCTCGGCGCCCAGGTGGGGGTGCAGTTGCTAGCGACCGAGCCAAAACTCGTCGATCGGGCGGTGCTGTGCGGGACCATTATCAACGCGATCCCGGGTTCACGCCTGACAGCGCCCCTGCTGGGGCTCATCGCCCGGATCCAACGGTTCACCATCCGGACGAATGCACGCGATGTGAGGATTCCCTCCGCCAAGACTGATGATTACCGCGAGGATGTGCTTCTCATGACGGGCGCACAGGTCGCCCGCATCGTCGTGGCGTCCGCGGGGTTCACACTTCCCGAGGGGCTCGACAAATCGGATTCGCCTGCATTGTTTCTAACCGGCGCCAAGGAGGGGCGGTTGGTGCGCCGCTCGGCTGCAACGCTCGCGCAGCGAATGCCCAACGGAGTCGACAGGGTCGCAATCGGTATGCTTCACGACTGGCCCCTGCGCGATCCGGACCTCTTCTCCCGCACCGTCGACGGCTGGCTGACCGATACGGCCCTGCCGCCCGAGATCGGACTGCCGAACTCGGGTCGTCGCCGATCGCATTTTGCCACCTGACCCGATCGATGGCCTCCGCCCATGTGTCGATGCGGCACGCCGTTTGTTGTCCGAAGTGCCAACTGGGCGAACGGGTTAGCGTTCAGGCCGGCTTGCGCAGCGGGAGGCCGGCAGCGCGATAGATCGCATCGATGACGGTCATGTTCTCGATCGCGTCTTCCGGTGTCGTCTTCACCGGCTCGCCGCGCAACACCGCCGCGGCGAAAGCATCAAGCTGATAAGCGTAGGAGCCGCGCCGCGGGAAGCGCTCCACACGCTTGCCGTCGGCTGATCGGACCGAGAGCCGACGGAATTGGTGCGGCGCCGCTGGACTGAGCACACGCAGCTCGCCGCGGTCGCCAACCACCTTGGCGCTCGCCCGAAACAGATCCGATGACCACACCGCGCAGCGGACCCGGCCTGTGTGCCCGCTTGCAAAGCGCAACTCGGCCGTCATGGCCCGGTCCACCTGAGGACCGCCCAGTTTCGCCTGTGCCGAAACGACTTCCGGGGTCGAACCGCCGAACGTGCGGACCATATCGACCGTATAGCTTCCGGCATCCATTGTCGCGCCACCGGCAAGGGAGTAGTTGTAGATGTTGCCGTTGGAGAACTTCGGCAGTAACACACACACCGCGGCCTCCACCCGCTCCAGTTTGCCCAGCTCCCCCGAGGCAACGATTTGCTCAACGCGCAAAGTCAACGGATGGTAGCGGTATTGGAATGCCTCCATCACAACCCGGTCTGACTTGGCGGCCAGTTCGGCGATCTCGCGGGCCTCGGCGGCATTGGCAGTGAACGGCTTTTCGCACAGCACGTGCTTGCCCGCGGTAAGCGCAGCTCTAGTCCACCTGCCGTGCAAGTTGTTCGGCAGCACGATGTAGACAGCATCCAGGTCTGGATCGGCGATCAGCGCCTCGTAACTGTCGTGCACCCGGGCGATGCCGTGTTTGGCGGCAAAGGCTCGAGCACGCGACACGTCGCGTGACGCCACCGCGGCCACCACGACCTCGGCGTTTCCCTTTGCCGGTTTGATGAGGATCATCGGTGCGAAGCGTGAAGCGCCCAGGATGCCGATCCGCACTTGGGCGCCGCTTTCAGCCATGGGCGCGATGCTAGCAGTTGACCCGGGTCACTCGGAGAGACGAGCAGGGCTCAGGCGGTGCGGTTGCCGGGTCCACGACGGGCGAATGCCGGCGCATGCTCAGGCTGGGCGCCGATGGGCGCGAATGCGGCGACGACGAAGAGCGTTCCAGGATCTTCATTACTTGCGCCACAGCACACCAGTCCCATCTATTTCAACGATCTCCCCGGATACTCCATGTTTCGCGCGGTAGTCGGTGACAGCTTGCTCGCACGGCTTCATCGCGTGGTAGTCATCAATGATGCAGAAACCCCCGGGCGACAGTCGCGGGTAGAGCGCGTCGAGCGCTTGTATCGTGGATTCATAGAGGTCGCCGTCAAGCCTCAATACAGCGATGCGATCGATCGGGGCATCGTGCAGCGTGTCTTTGAACCAGCCGGGAAGAAAGCGGACCTGGTCATCTAGCAGCCCGTAACGCTGGAAATTCGCCCTGACTTCCGCTTCCGGCACTCCCAGTATGCCGGCAGCGAGTTCCGGCCTAATCCCTTTATCTGCTTTGTACTTTGCGGCGTCCGGGCGTGGCAGGCCCTCGAACGAATCGGCTAGCCATACGCATCGCGTCTCAACCCCGTAGGCTGCCAGAACCGCGCGCATCAGGATGCAAGCCCCTCCGCGCCACACTCCGCATTCGATTAGATCGCCGGGGATGTCGTCGGCCAGTACCGTCTCAACGCAATGCTGCAGACTCGTGAG
>JAFAID010000325.1 GCA_019236925.1 Mycobacterium sp.
CCGGGCAGCGCGTCGGCCGGCGAGCTCACCGCCTCGACGCCGTCGGGAAATCCGGCGGTCTCCGGTGCGCGGGTGACTGCCCGCACCCGTGCACCCGCGGCGGCAAGCTCCGAAACAAGTGGGCGCCCGACATTGCCGGTCGCTCCGCTCACGACGATCGTCATGGTGGTCTCCTTTTCTAAAACGTGCTTTTCGTCTACGACGGGCCCGAAGATGGGAAAGTTACAGGCGGAATATGTAACTTTTTCGGGGGCCAGATCGTCGTGAATGAATGAGCCAACCGCAGTCAGCGAACGACCAGATCGCCGAGGCCTGGCGTCTGCATCGCCCCTACCTGGTCAACCTGGCGTATCAGATGCTGGGAGACGTCGGGGATGCCGAAGACGTTGCGCAGGAGGCGTTCCTGCGGCTCTCACGTGCCGATCTCGATGAGATCGAGGACATCCGCGCCTGGCTGACGGTGGTGGCCGGCCGACTCTGCCTCGATCAGGTGCGTTCGGCGCGCGCCCGCTACGAGCGCCCCGGCGACATCGACCCAGAGGTGGCCGCGCTCAACCAATCTCGTCGGGTGGACCCGGCTGATCGGGTCACTCTGGACGACGAAGTCCGCACGGCGCTGCTGGAGGTGCTGCGCAGGCTCAGTCCCGGCGAGCGGGTGTCGTTTGTGTTGCACGACGTGTTCGCGGTTCCGTTCGACGCGATCGCCGAAACGGTGGGCCGCCCGGTAGGCACCTGCCGTCAGCTGGCGCGGCGTGCGCGGGCGA
The DNA here is from genome assembly GCA_019236925.1 of Mycobacterium sp. Classification (GTDB taxonomy): domain Bacteria; phylum Actinomycetota; class Actinomycetes; order Mycobacteriales; family Mycobacteriaceae; genus Mycobacterium. The sequence continues at coordinate 765 of JAFAID010000325.1, forward strand.
AATTCGCCATGGCCCAGCCGAAGCCGGCCGATGTGCCGGTGGCGGAGCACCAGCGGGTCACCGAGAAATTCATCACCGCCTGCGCCACCGGCGATCTGCAGGCGTTGGCCACGGTGTTGGACCCGACGGTGTGGGGTGTCGGGACGGTGCTCGCCGATCCTGCCCCGCCGCCACAGATCAACCATGGCCCGCACGATGTCGCCGTCAATCTGCTGCGCTACTTGGGACCGGGCGTGACGGTGGTCAGCGGTCCTGCCGGTCAACCGGTGCTGCTGGCGTTCGCCGAACGACGGCTGTTCGCCGTCATCGTGCTGACCATCCGCGAAAACCGGGTCACCAAGATCGAAGCCACCGCAGACCCGTCGGCGCGCATCGACATCGCGGGGGGTCAGCCTTAGCGGTTCTGTCGCGTCTCGTCCGGCCGCGACGCGAAGAACCCCGCGACCGCCGCGGCGATCTGCAGGAATGTGCGCCGCGTCGTGCGAGCCATCTCGTCCTTCACGTCGATGACGCCGCCGGGGCGCAGATGGGGATCAAACGGCACCTCCACTACCGTCTGTCCGCGGTCCATAAACTGATGCGCCAGCACGGAACGCGTGCGCTTATCGGAATGCCCGTCCGAATCGTTGAGCACTACCACCGTGCGCTGCAGCAGGCCCGTACGGCCATGTGCCGCGAGCCATTCCATTGTCTGCGCCGCCGCGGAGGCACCATCTGCCCACGGCGACGACACCACGATCAGCGCGTCTAGGTCGCTCAGGGCCTCCTGGGTGACCGGCGCGTCCATGGCGGAGCCGCAGTCGATGATCGCGATGGTGAAGTGACGGTCCAGCCGCGACGTGGCCTCGCGGTAGAGCGCGGGATCGAGCACCCGTCGCGGACCGGCCGTCGGCTCTCCGGCCAGCACGTAGAGGCCCGCCGAATTGCTGCCGACCCGCGAGGTCACATCGGCAAACGACTGAAGGTTTCGATCGGCGGCAAGTTCCCAATATGAGCCGCTGGTCTGGGGGTCGATTCTGCTGCCAAGCCGGCCGAACGCAGTGTCGGCGTCGACCGCGACCACCCGGTCCTGCCGGCGCAGCTCAGCGAAGATCGACCCAACGCTCGCGGCGACGGTGGTTTTGCCGACGCCGCCCTTGCCGAGTACACCCACCTTGTAGTTGCCGTGCAGCGCTGACCCGATGGTGGTCTGATCGGCGACTTCCTGCTTTTCCAGAGGCGACGGTCCGGGGTTGATCAGGCCGAAAGTGGCGCTGAAAACGATGCGCCGCCAGCCGTACTTGGGGCTGGGGAGCCGCGCTTCGCGCTCAACCGGCGGCGATGCGTCGAGGCCGCCCCGGGCAGCCCGGTGAAACCCGGCGGGGGGTCGCGGCGGAGTGGGTCGCGGGGGAGCGGGCCGTGGGGGCTGTGGGGGCGGTGCCAATCGGGGACCGTCGTCTTGCGGGTGCGGCGGTGGCGCTGGGGGACCACCATCGGCCGCAGGCCCTAGCCGGTCCAGCCGGTCCCGCAGAAAATCGTCGTGCTCGCTCATGGGCTCAGGCGCTCGGATGTCCAATACTCGCGCAGGCCGGCGACCCGATCGCCATCGAATTCGAGGATGGCCACTTCGCGCATCCGATTGCGGTAGCCCTTGACGAGGTCATCGAACCGGGCTTCCCACTCGGCGATCGCAGTAGTGCCGTCGAGATAGAGGCTGAGCAACTCGGCGGAGATGTTGGCCTGTTCTTTCACGACCTTGGTCTGCCAATACTCGCGAATGCCGGCATGGCCGCGGATTGGTTCCGCCAGGACGCGCTCGCGATACGTCGCTGACGGGGTGAAGACGGTGAGGATCAGATCGGGGTCCTGCGTGGTCCACGCGCGGATGTAGATGTCGATGAGCTTGCGCACGTCCTCTTTGGCCAAGCTCATGGATTCTCCGTTAGCTGCGCGAGCGGAATCGGTCCATCGAAGCGGCTACGCTCGACAATCGCATCGTAGATGCGCCGCGGCTCACCCAGCACCACGGTGTTCAAGTCGATACCTTGTGCCGACTGCGGTTCGACACGGACCCATCGCCACGGTTGCGCAACGACCTCGCTGTCGCTGAGGAACCCGGTGTAATAACCGTCGAGCATCGTTTCACCGGCGAGCGCCGCGACATGCAACGATCCATAGAAGTAGCTGTCGTTGACATTGCGCCAGCGCCCGATCAAGTGCCTGCCGAACAGTCCCGCCTCGATCTCGTTGCGGAAACCGGTGGCGTGGGCTTCGGCGCGCGGCTCGGGCGGGTAATTCCTCGCCGCCACAGCGTTGTTCGTAATGGTGATGGTCGACAGGTCGACATGATGCCTGGTCCCGTCGAAGACATAGCCGGTGACCCACAGGCCCGCCAACTGGGCGGGTTCGACCGCGGGCGCAATGGACGACAACAAGCCGTCATCGGTGGCTGGCGTGTGCCGATGTTCGGTGTGGCCGAACAGTTCTCGCGCCGTCCAGCCCGGAAACATCCGCTCTAAGACCATGCAGTGGTAGCCCCGCGGAAGGTTCTGGATGTGGCCACCGACCCAGCGATAATATTGCGCCTTCGTCGGCGCCGACGCATGCCGTGGCAGGTCTAATTCCTTTGCGCGCCGCTCATATTCGGCAACGAACTCCGAATACTCGTGCAGATGGCGCTGCTGCAGCAGTGACTTCAGCGCAATGGCCACATGACAAGGCTAGGACAAAACGAGACCAAACGAGACTCGATTAGCGCAAAACGACACCGCCAGGAGGCTGCGGCGCGACTTGCCCCCGGCGCACCGTGGAATGAACTGGCCGCCACCAACGGGGTTGGCATGTCCCCCAGTCGGGGAACCAATAGGGGAGTAATCGGGAGGCAGTGTGATGACCAGATCGCTGGCGGAGGTCCAGTCCCTGGATACCGTCGTCGGCGCCTGCGTCGACGATCCGGACCGCTGGGTGATGGCCATCGACGATGAAGCTAAGGCAGTGTGCCGGAACTGCCCACGGCGATGGTTGTGCGCGCGGGAGGCCTGCGAGATGCCCGGCGCCGAGGGGATGTGGGCAGGAGTCGTCATTCCGGAAGCCGGGCGTGGACGCGCTCACGCGCTTGGACGGCTGCGCTCACTGGCCGAGTTGGGCGGCTATCCGGTCCGTACGTCGGCCGTGCGATCGGGGCGCTGATCGCGCAGGTGGTCGCGGCTGCGGCAAAAAAATCTGGGCAACTTCTTTCAAAAAGTTCTCGCTTGCCGGCCCGGGCGGGCCGGATGACCTGCAACGGCGTTCCGAATCGGCCAGCATAGCCGCGCTGCCACGCTTTATGGTGAGCGGAGTCACCGGGCTGGCCGCGACTCCGGGTGGGCCGACTGGTAATTTGCGCGTCGTTTGACCGCGATCACAGCAAATTGCCGCCGCGGATCCTGCGGGTACCGGCCGGCGGCTGGCCGGCTCGCAAACAGGCTTCGGCTGCCCCAATTACCCAGCGCCACACCTTGACCCGGCAAAGCGGTCCGGCGGTGCCGCCAGAACAGAGCCGCACCCGCGAGCGACGGGTTAGTATTGGTCAAGTTGGCATGTCAGGCGGGTTTTGTCATATCGTTTTACGACTTGTCGAAAACCGGTGACAGGGCCACCGTCCAGCGCTGCACGGATGCATCCCCAACCGGATCACCGCCGCCAGGCCACGAGCATATCGACAAGACCGATGGGGCCCAGCCCGCAAGCCTCCCGGGGGCGGCGCCAACGGATGAGATTCATGAATTCGGCGCAAAGAAAGTTCTGGTGAAGGGTCAGGTGGGAATGGCGCCCAACCGCGTCGGCCTCTACAACCCCGCATTCGAGCACGACTCATGCGGGGTGGCCATGGTCGTCGACATGCACGGCCGCCGCAGCCGCGACATCGTCGACAAGGCGATCACCGCGCTGCTCAACCTCGAGCACCGCGGTGCACAAGGCGCCGAGCCGCATAGTGGTGACGGCGCCGGCATCCTGATCCAGGTTCCCGATCAGTTCTTGCGGGCGGTGGTGGACTTCGAGCTGCCCGATGCCGGTAGCTACGCCACCGGCATCGCGTTCCTGCCGCAATCGTCGAGGGAGGCGGCGGCGGCGTGTGCCGCGGTGGAGAAGATCGTCGAAGCTGAAGGCCTGCAGACCCTCGGCTGGCGCGACGTGCCCACCGACGAATCCTCGCTGGGCGCGCTGTCCCGTGACGCGATGCCCACTTTCCGCCAGGTGTTCATCGCCGGCGCCTCAGGAATGCAGCTGGAGCGCTGCGCGTACGTGATCCGCAAGCGCGCCGAGCACGAGCTCGGCACGAAGGGCCCCGGGCAGGACGGTCCGGGCCGTGAAACCGTCTATTTCCCAAGTCTTTCCGGACAGACCTTCGTCTACAAGGGCATGCTGACCACCCCGCAGCTCAAGGCGTTCTATCTCGACCTGCAAGACGACCGGCTGACCAGTGCGCTGGGTATCGTGCACTCTCGCTTCTCGACAAACACCTTCCCGTCGTGGCCGCTGGCGCACCCGTTCCGCCGCATCGCCCACAACGGCGAGATCAACACCGTCACCGGTAACGAGAACTGGATGCGCGCCCGCGAGGCGTTGATGAAGACCGACGTCTTCGGGTCTCACGGCGCCGCCGAAAACCCGGTCAAGCTGTTCCCGATCTGCACTCCGGGCGCCTCGGACACCGCGCGCTTCGACGAGGCGCTCGAACTGCTGCACCTCGGCGGGCGCAGCATCGCCCACGCGGTACTGATGATGATCCCCGAGGCGTGGGAGCGCAACGAGTCGATGGATCCGGCGCGGCGGGCGTTCTACCAGTATCACGCCTCACTGATGGAGCCGTGGGACGGCCCGGCGTCGATGACGTTCACCGACGGCACCGTGGTGGGCGCCGTGCTGGACCGCAATGGGCTACGCCCGTCCCGGATTTGGGTCACCGCCAACGGTCTGGTGGTGATGGCCTCCGAGGCCGGTGTGCTCGACCTGGACCCGTCGACGGTAGTGCGCCGGATGCGGCTGCAGCCCGGCCGGATGTTCCTGGTCGACACCGCGCAGGGCCGCATCGTGTCCGACGAGGAGATCAAGGCCGAGCTGGCCGCCGAACACCCCTATCAGCAGTGGCTGGACAACGGGCTGATTCCGCTGGCCGAGCTGCCCCAGGGCAACTACGTCCGGATGCCGCACCATCGGGTTGTGTTGCGGCAGCTGGTTTTCGGTTACACCTACGAAGAGCTCAACCTGTTGGTGGCGCCGATGGTGCGCAATGGCGCCGAGCCGATCGGCTCGATGGGAACCGATACACCGGTTGCGGTGCTCTCCCAGCGGCCGCGGATGCTGTTCGACTATTTCCAGCAGTTGTTCGCACAGGTGACCAACCCGCCGCTGGACGCCATCCGCGAAGAGGTGGTGACCAGCCTGCAGGGCACCACCGGCGGAGAAGGCGACCTGCTCAACCCGAATGAGGATTCCTGTCGCCAAATCGTCTTGCCGCAGCCGATTCTGCGCAACCACGAACTGGCTAAGCTGATCAATCTCGACCCCGACGTCGAGGTCAACGGTCGCCGGCACGGTTTGCGGTCGAAGGTGATTCGCTGTCTGTACCCGGTCGCGGAGAATGGCGCCGGTCTGAAGGCGGCGCTCGACGAGGTGCGTGCGCAAGCCTCGGCGGCGATCGCCGAAGGTGCGCGACTCATCATCCTGTCCGACCGCGAGTCCGACGAGCGGATGGCCCCGATCCCGTCACTACTGGCGGTCTCCGCGGTTCACCACCACTTGGTGCGCGAACGCAGCCGCACCAAGGTCGGGCTGGTGGCCGAATCCGGCGACGCCCGCGAGGTGCACCACATGGCAGCGCTGTTGGCGTTCGGTGCCGCGGCGATCAACCCGTACATAGTGTTCGAATCGATCGAGGTCATGCTGGACCGTGGCGTGCTCCAGGGACTCGACCGCGAGACCGCGCTGCAGAACTACATCAAGGCCGCCGGCAAGGGCGTGCTGAAAGTGATGTCCAAGATGGGCATCTCGACGTTGGCGTCCTACACCGGTTCCCAACTGATGCAGGCCGTCGGCATCTCCGAGGAGCTTCTCGACGAGTACTTCACCGGATTGACCTGCCCCACCGGCGGGATCACCCTCGCCGACATTGCCGCCGACGTCGCGGCCCGCCATGAGCTGGCTTTCCTGGATCGGCCCGACGAGCGCGCACACCGCGAACTCGAGGTGGGCGGCGAATACCAGTGGCGCCGTGAGGGCGAATATCACCTGTTCAACCCGGAGACCGTCTTCAAGCTGCAGCACTCCAC
>JAFAID010000326.1 GCA_019236925.1 Mycobacterium sp.
GATGTTGGCGCTGACCGCGGGCAGGGTGGTGGAAATGGTGTACGACCACGGCAGCGGCGCATTGTTGACCTGGTGTGTGTTGGCGTCGGCGTCCCAGTAGTTGATGTTCGCGACGCTCCCGGGGGGCCCGTCGATCTCGTACTTCACGACTTTCGGGTTGAATTGGACGATCTTGATCCCGGCTCCGGCGTTCGCGTTGAGGTCCTGCGAGCCGAACACCTTGTGCAGGCGCGTCACGACTAGTCCGGAAACCGACAACACGACCACTAGAAGCAACGGGATCCACCAGCGTCTGAGCAAACCGCCCACCGAAATAGCTCGCACTCGATCTCCTCCCGCCGGCCCGTCCGCAGGCTCCTCCGCGAAGAGCGTCGCGGCTGGCAACGGAACCTTCGCTCGGCTAACTATGCTAGCCGGTAGGGCACGGCCGCGTTCCGCGAGGTCCCCTCGATGTATCCGAGGCTTACTGCTGCGCGACCGCACGCCCGGTGATCGGCGGTAGGTCGGCCAGCGTCACAATTCCGGGCTTGGCCGCGACGACCGCCGGCACGGCGTTGGTGACAGGCATCGCGGTGTAGATCATGCCCAGACCCATGAATCCCGGCTCGGTCCAGTCCTTGGGCGGCAGGCAGTGGACGATCGTGCGCATATTCGGCAGACCGAACACTTGAATGACGTGGCCGTGCTCGAGCGGTTTAGGCGGGACTACGTGGTTGCCCATCGTCCAGTTGAACCCGACGCTGACAACGTTGCGGTTGCCGACCCAGCCGCGGTGATAGCCGTACACACTTCCCACGGTTCCGGCGGGGATCTTCATGAAGCCGAGATCGGAGTCGCCAGTGGCCGCGGTGAACGTGACGTCGAAGGTCATCTTGTCCAGCGTGGCCCCGATCGCGTCGGCCATCATCGCGGCCGACTCGGCGAAGACTTCGCTTTCGCGTCGCACGTTCTCGGCCAGCCCCGGCGTATCCGGGTCCTGCGAGAAACCCATCGCGGTCTGAGTCTCCGCGGACTCGTAGGTAGAGCAGTCCACCGATTCGGTGATGCGGATCTCGTCGACGCGTTCGCAGGACCCGCTGAGTGCCATCCCGACCAGGTTCGTCATTCCGGGGTGTGCGCCGCTGCCGAAGATGGTCGATCCGCCCCGCTCGCAGGCGTCGAGGATCCGCTGCCGGTTCTGCGGAGTCTGCTTGCCACCGGTGATCCAGGCCGCGCTGGAGCACACGTTAACTCCCCACTCGAGTAGCCGCACCAACTCGTCGATGTTGGGCCACAACGGGTTATAACAACAAGCGTCCGGCCGCTGTGCCAGCAGTGCGTCGATGTCGTTGGTGGCCTTGACTCCGGTCGGTTCGGGCCAGCCGGAGAGTTCGGCCGCGTCCACTCCGACTTTGTCCTGGCCGTGGGCGTAGACGCCGACGAGTTCCATGTCCGGTCTGCCGATGATGGCGTGCAGCGATCGTCGTCCGATGTTGCCGGTCGTCCACTGGATCACCCGAAACGGACGGTCTGCGGTGGTCGTGCTCATCGGAGGCTCCTTTGCCGGTGCGAGTGGACTCATTATGTTCAGCTGGGCCCACCTACACGCCAGCGGGGCCGCGCCCGCCCGGGCGGCTTAGGCGTCCAACCGGGTGAACTGCTCGTCGCGGTATTGCTCAACGCAGGCGGCGCGGCGGATCTTGCCGCTTGTCGTCGTCGGAATCGACCCGGCCTCTACCAGGACGAGGTCCCCGACCGTCAAGCCGTACGCATTGGATATCGCGCAGGTGACATCGCTTTTGACCTCAGTTAGCCAGCGCATCGCGTCCTCGGTGGAATCACTTCGCTTCTTGAGCTCGATGATGGTGACCAGCTGCTCGGTGCTGTTCACCGCGACTGCTATCGCCGCGACCCGACCGCGGGTGATCTCTTGGACCGTCGCCTCGATGTCCTCGGGATAGTGATTACGTCCGCGGATGATCAGCAGATCCTTGATGCGGCCGACGATGAACAGCTCACCCTCGTGGATGAAACCCAGGTCGCCGGTTCGTAGCCACGGCCCCTGCGGGGTGCCGGGCGAAGGTTCCGCGAGCGTAGCGGCGAAGCAGCGCTGCTCCTCCGC
>JAFAID010000024.1 GCA_019236925.1 Mycobacterium sp.
CCGTACCTCCTTCGGCGACCTCGTTGGCGTCGTCGCTGTGGTGCCCGTAGACCAAGAACAAGTGCACCCCGCACTTTGCCAGGTGCCGTGCGATCGCCTTTCCGATCCCGCCTGATGCCCCGGTGACGATGGCGACCCTGCCGTCGAGCGACCCGCTCATGGGCTTGCAACCCTCCTCGTCCCGCCTTGCTTCTAGCGGCGATACCCGAGCAGCGCCACGGAGGCGTGCACGGCGGGTTCGACGATCTCGCGCATGCTGTGCCCGTCTTCGACGGCGAGGGCCGTCAGTTCGCGCAGGCCGCCCACCAAGATCACCGCCAGGGGCCGTGTTAACGGTGGCAGGCCAACCTGTTGGAACCCGGCGCTGCCGCTGAGGTTGACCAACAAACTGGTCAACAGCTGAATGCCGCGACGCTGGAACGGCCGCGCGGCCGCGTCGAGCGAGGGCAGCTCGCGGATCCAGCTCAATGTGATGGCCGGTCGGGCTTCGATGTGGCCGACGTAGGCTTCCACGGCCTGACGAATCTGCGCCTGCCAGTCCGCATCTGGGTCGACGGCGTCGCGGACCTCTTTCGCCAGGTTCTCGACATCGGCATGTAGCAACTCGAGAAAGCACTGCTCTTTACTGGGGAACTGGCCGTAGAACGTACGCTTCGACGTGCGGGCGTGACGAACGATGTCGGCGACGGTAGTGGCGCGGTATCCGCGCTCGGTGATCGAGTCGGCGAGGCCGTCGAGCAGGCGACGACGGAACGGGTCGATATCGGTGGGCCCAGGGGGTCCCGCCGAAGCCGCATCGTCAGCGACGGTGGTCGCCACGCCGCCTCCTTCTGATGAATCCAAGCCGCTGCAACTCTTGCCAGCGCCTGGTACCACAGGGTACCGTACCGTAATACGTCCGTGGTACGGCGCAGTACCACATCGATGTTGGGAGTGCACAGCGATGAGCACCATCGAAACGCACGCGGCCCCGGCGCCGCCGGCCATCAGATTGCCTCCAACCACACGGATTCCCAAGGCCATTCAGGGCGCGGCATTCTCGGTCTCGCGACGGTGGATTATGCGGCAGATGGCCCGCCGACACGGCGACGTCTTCATGCTCAACGTCCCGATCTACGGCCGGGTCGTGGTGGTGGCGAATCCGCAGTTGGCCAAGCAGGTCTTCACCACCAGCCCGGACGTGCTCGGCAACATCCAGCCCAACCTGAGCCGACTGCTCGGGTCGGGCTCGGTCTTCGGGCTCGATGGTGACGATCACCGACAGCGGCGCCGGCTGCTGGCCCCGCCCTTCCACGGCAAGAGCATCAAGAATTACGAAGCCATCATCGAAGAGGAAACCCTGCGGGAGATCGCCGGCTGGCCCGAGGGCGCACCGTTCGCCACCTTGCCGTCGACGATGCGAATCACGCTTAACGCCATCCTGCGCGCGGTCTTCGGTGCCGAAGGCGCCGAGCTCGACGAACTGCGACGGATCCTTCCGCCGTGGGTCACACTGGGTTCGCGGCTGGCGACGCTGCCCAAGCCGCCCCGAACCTATGGCCGCTACACACCGTGGGGCCGGTTAGCGGAGTGGCGTCGCCGTTACGACATCATCCTCGACAAGCTGATCGACGACGAGCGGGCGGACCCGAATTTCGAGCACCGCACCGACGTGCTGGCACTGATGTTGCGAAGCACCTATGAAGACGGTTCCGCCATGTCGCGCAAGGACATTGGCGACGAGCTGCTGACGCTGCTGGCGGCCGGGCATGAAACCACCGCGTCCACCCTCGCTTGGGCCTTCGAACGGCTGAGTCGGCACCCTGATGTGCTTGCCGCGCTGGTAGCCGAGGCCGAGACCGAAGACAACGAGTTACGTCAGGCGACGATCCTCGAGGTGCAGCGGAATAGAACAATCATCGATGCCACCGGCCGCCACGTCTACGCGCCGGTCTTCGAACTCGGCGAATGGACCATACCCCAGGGCTATTCGATCATCGTCAGCATTTCGCGACTGCACGCCGACGCCGAGGTATTTCCGGACCCCGAGCGCTTCGACCCACAACGGTTCATCGGATCCAAGCCGCCGACCTTTGCTTGGATCCCGTTCGGCGGTGGGGCCAGGCGTTGCGTGGGAGCTGCCTTCGCGAACATGGAGATGGATGTGGTGCTGCGAACAGTGTTGCGCCACTTCACTATCGATACCACCACCGCTCCAGGGGAGAAGTACCACTCCCGGGGGGTTGCCTATACCCCGAAGGATGGCGGAAAGATCGTGGTGCACCGGCGTTAAGATCGGCGGTCATGACTGCTGAAGCCAACGAGCTCGTGGACGCGATGAACGGTGCCCTGGGGTCGACTATCCCGATCGCACACAAGATGGGGGTGAAGGTCGTCGAGGCCCGGCCCGGGTTTGCCGCCACGACCGTCCCGGCCGAAGGCAACGGGAACCACTTCGGCGTCATCTATGCCGGTGTGCTGTTCACCGTTGCCGAAGTCCTCGGCGGGATCATTCCGCTGATCACCTTCGACCGCGCCAAGTACTTCCCGCTGGTCAAAAGCCTCGACATCAAATTCGTCGCGATGGCCAAATCCGATGTGCGCGCCGAAGCCAGCCTCGACGGCGAGACGATCGCGCGGGTCGAAGCCATAGCGGCCCAACGGGGTAAGGCCGATTTCACCCTTGAGGCGGTGGTGACCGACGCCGACGGTCAAACGGTCGCCACCACCCGGGGCCTGTATCAGCTACGCGCGCTCGGGAGCTGACGGTTCGGCGGTCGTTGCTCGTGCGATGCCTTGGATAGCTCGAAGCCGTCCGTCGGCGAGGGCCTGGGTGAGGTTCTCAGCCTTCTGCGCGAAGTCTGGGACGAAAGCGTGCAGGCCGAGCGGGTTGGGCGGCAGCGTCAGGAATGTCTGCATCAGCGCGGTCGCCTGATCGGTGAGATCGTTCCATCGCTCGACGGTGAACCCCGAGGATTCGATGACAGCGCGCAACCGGTCGGCACTGACCAGGTGGCTCAGTCCGGGTTTGTCGGCCCATGGCAGCGGATAGTTGAGTTCCCCGTGCCCGCCGGCGGTGATGTCCCATATGGCCAGCCGGCCGCCGTCGGCGAGTACCCTGCGAGCTTCCCGGTAGAGGCGGGATTTGTCGGCAACGTTCATCTGCACGTGTTGGCTGAAGACGACCTGGAAGGTGGTGTCGGCAAAGGGCAGTTCGGTGACATCTGCTTGACGAACCGAAATCTGCTTGTCCAGCGCCACAAGTCGGTTGAGCCAATCGGCCGTTTGGCAAAAATCCTCGGTCAGATCGACGGCGCTGACACGGCAGCCGCAGTGGTCGGCGACGTAGCGGGCGGTACCGCCAATCCCGGTACCCGCATCGAGCACCTTCTGCTCGGGAGTGATTCCGAGCAGGTCGACGAGCTGGCTCGTGACGATGCGACCCATGGTGTGGAAGTCCTCGAGCGGCCCGAGATCTGCGGGGTGAAGCTGGTCGAGGTCCTTTCCGGCGGCAATGAGCGCGCGCTCGATATTGTTCCGAGACAAGCCCGTCGAGTACTGGGCGAGGATCTGGGTGTTGTTCATGTCTGCTCCTTCGGCTGTACCTGGGTCCATGCGGTGATCAGTGGAGGCATCGTAATGAGGGCGTTGACCGCTAGTGCCTCCTGGCGGAATCGCGGCACGAAGCTGTCGATGTCGTCAAGCTCGTCAATGGCAAAGCCCATCCGCTGCGCTATTGGCGCTACTAAGCGCCAGACTTCGGCGGCGTAGGCCAGGATCTTGGTCTCGGCTGCGGTACCGATCGGCGTGCCGAGGGTCAGGTGTGGTGCGCCCAGACCGGCGTCGGCAAATGTCGTGTGCAGTGTGTTGCCAAACTGCGGACTGAGTCCCATCGCCTCGAAGGCGCGGGCGATGCCCGCGGTGACCTGATTGAACAGTCGTATTTCCGGGATGCTGCGTGCCCCGGTGATGTCGTTCTCGGAGAACGCGATCACCCCACCGGGACGCACCAAAGCGCTGAGGTGCCGCAGCGCAGCGGCCGGGTCGGGCAAGTGCATCAGGATCAACCGGCCAACCACTGCGTCGACCGGTTCGTCCACGGTGATCGCATCGACTGCAGCTTGGGTGAATTGCACCGCAGACAAACCTTTTTCGGCGGCTCTGCTGCGGGCAAGTTCGACCATCTCGGGCGCGGCATCCACCCCGAGAACACTTCCCGTGGAGCCGACCAGCCCAGCGGCGATGAACGACACGTCGCCAGGCCCGCAGCCGACATCGAGCACCCGCATGCCCGGTCGCAGCCCGGCGAGCCGCAACGCATGCTCGGTGTAGTCGTTATAGAGCTGTCCTTGCAGGAGCAGCCGCTGCACCTCCACGTCGGCATGGCCCAGGGCGTAGCTACTCATAGCGCTTCCTGCCGTTCTTCGAGGCGGGTTGGGCGACGGAGGGTTTCGTCCAGCGATGGAGCTTCGGCAAGCGCGGCGTGCTCATTTCGCCAGACGATGGACTGACCCGAGAGTCGTGGATGCGCAGGCTGTGGATGCTGCTGTTGCCGGTCGAACCGGTCCAGGCGGTGCATCGGTACGAGCCCGGTCAGCATGAACTGCCAGACTTGGCGGACGAAATTGCTTGCGGTGCGTCGCGCATCCGGCCCGGTGGTGTAACGGCGTGCGATTGTCAGGAAGTCTTCGGGTTCGACACCGGCGACGTCACGGACATGGGTCGTCGGGCCGCCTACCTCCCACGTCCCCAGGGAGTACTCCGGCAGGTAGTGACGCAAGCTGGATTCGAAGAACAGATCAGCTCCGAGCCGCTCGGCGTTCTGGCGCACTGCCCGCATGAACATCCACGCGGGAATCTCGAGGTGACGCACCCGTCGGCCCAACGCCGTACCGACCGCGTCGGCGATCTCCGCTCCGGACAACATCGCCGGCCCCGTCGGCCGGTAGGCGCGACCGTCATGACGATGCGGATCAAGCAACGCACCGACCGCAACGCGCGCGATATCTTCGTTGGAGGGCGGCGCATTTCGACGTCCGCCAGTCGGTAGAGGCAACACCCCCAGCTGGGCGGCAAGGGGAACCAGCTGCAGGTAGTTGTCGGCGAAGAACCCGGGATCGACGGCTACGTGGGCGCTATCCGGCAGTAGCTCGAACAACTTATCTGTCAGCCAGGCTTGCCGGGTCGACAGCGACGGATGCTCCGGGCTTGCCAGCCATTGCCCCAACGCCACTACCGCTTCCACGCCGGATCGCCGCGCGGCCACCGCAAAGGCGACCGCGCTGTCAAGGGCGTGTGGGTGGTATGGGGGGTTGTAGTACAGCCGGCCGACACCGTCCATTGCGGCCTGAACCTGTTGAATATCAAAGATATCGGCGACGATGACTTCGGCGCCCAGGGCACGCAATCGGGCACTGCGGCCATCGTCGCGATGCACAACGGCCCTCGTGGTTATGCCCTTCTCCAACAGTTGGGCGGCGACCGCTCCGCCGATCCTGCCCGTGGCGCCGGTTACTAGTACACGCGTAGTTGTCATCGGATTTCCTTTCCTGGTTGGATAATTCGAATACTTCCTCGATCAGGCGCTGCTGCAGCGCCTCGGACTGGCAGCCAGCACGCCCCGATGGGGATGATCGTGAGCAATCCCAATGCGATGACTCCGGCAGCGTGCTGGCGGTGCTCAGGCATGGTCAGGGCCATGATCAGCATGGCGGTGAAGTGTGCGGAATTCGCGGTGAGGTTGAAGTCCAGAAACAGTCGGTGAGCCAGCGGGGTGCGGGCGGACTGGAATAGGAATATTGCCCACACGATGTAGACGGTGGCGAACATGACGGCGACGGCGTCGCCGCCTTCTCCCCAATCGAAGAGCCGGCTGAGAAACCTTGGTAAGGCGTGAATCTGATGCGTCGTGACGAGAACGAGATCGGGAACGAAGAAGAGTAGATAACCGAGTGCAGTCAGTCGAATCATCGCCGGCAACCACTTGGCGGCTCGGATCTCGTTGAGCCTGCTTGACATCACGCCTCCACGAACTCTGGTCTCGTAGAGGGCGATGCTGCTTGGCGTGCCCGTGCGGGTAGCAGTACCGCGACGACGGCCGCCACGGCCAGCGCGATAGCCGCGCAGACCAGCGAGCCGACCTGCATGCCGTGCAGGAATGCGTGGTTGACGGCGTCGCGGACACCGGAAGCCTGCCCCGCAGGCAGCTGCCCGATGACCCGGTACGCGGCGGCCATTGAGCGTTCCATCACGGACCGGACATCCCCGGGAAGCATCGCCAGCGCGGACGCGGTGCGGATGCTGCCGGAGTAGACGGACGCGAACACGCTGCCAACGATTGCGACACCCAAGGTGCCGCCCAGTTCGCGAGTGGTGTCATTGACAGCCGAACCGACCCCGGCCTTGTCAGCCGACAGCGATCCCATGATTGCCTCGGTGGCCGGTGCGGTGGTCAGGCCTAGGCCGCCACCGAGCAGTACCATCTGCCCGGCGATCTGGATATAGGGCGTGACCGCATCGGCGGTTGAAGCCCACGCCAGGCCGCCCGCGAAGATCGCCAGACCCCCGGCAACGACGGTTGTGGTGCCGATTCGCTCCACCATGCGGGGGCCCAGCACGCTGGCGACCGCGATCGAAATCGCAACCGGCAATAGCCGCACACCGGCCTCGAATGCGCTGTAGCTCTTGATGAATTGGAAGTACTGAGTGATGACGAATATGAAGCCGAACAGAGTAAGGAAGCCTGCGGTCACGGCCAGGCTCCCGCCGGAGAACCGCCGGTTGGCAAACACCGACACGTCGATCATCGGATGTGAGCTGCGGCGCTCCCAAAGTGCGAACCCGGTGATGACAACCGCAGCGACTGCAAAGCCCGTCGCGGCCCGTGCGCTGCCCCAGCCCCACTGCGGGGCTTCGATCACCGTGTAGACCAGCGCCGTCACGCCGATGCAGGACAGCAGCAGACCCGGGAGGTCGATTCGCGGAGCGGCGGGGTCGCGCGATGTCGGCACAAACAGGATCCCGCCGGCGATCGCCGCGGCAGCGACCGGCACGTTCACCAAGAAGATCGATCCCCACCAGAAGTGCTCAAGCAACCAGCCACCGGACATCGGCCCGGCCGCCACGCCGACACCCACCATGGCAGCCCATACCCCGATCGCCTTGGCCCGTGATACCGGATCGGTGAAGATATTCGTGATCAGACCGAGTGTGGTCGGGAAGATCACTGCGGCGCCCACCCCCATCGCGGCACGCGCGGCGATCAGGGCGTCGGCCGAGTTCACCTGCGCTGCAACGGCGGACGTCATCGCGAATATTGCAAGACCGCCGCTGAGCCAGCCTCGTCGGCCGTATCGGTCGCTGAGGCTGCCCGCCGATAACAGCAGGCCTGACATGACGAGGGTGTAGGCGTCGACGATCCACTGCAGCTGCGCAGTGTCGGCGTTCAGTTGCCGCGACAGCGTGGGCAGGGCGACGTTGACGATGGTGGCGTCGACGCTGATGACGAAGACGCTCAGACAGATGATGGCCAGTGCAGCGATCGGATGGTCGCGGAGCAGAGGGTGCCGGAGATCGATTCGCATAGGAAGCAACGTAAACCTATCAGACAAGAAAATCAAGTAATAACTTGGAAAAGTTGTCGGAGTGGTAGAGTAACTGCTGTGACAGGTCGGAAGAGCTACAACCAGAACTGCCCGATAGCACGCGGGCTTGACGTCCTCGGCGAGCGGTGGACGTTGCTGATCCTGCGTGAGCTGATCGGGGGTGCGCGCCGCTACGGCGATCTACGCGCGGCGCTCCCGGGCATCGCCACCAACCTGCTCGCCGACCGGTTGCGTGACCTTGAAGACGTTGGTCTCGTCGACCGCGCCGAATTACCGCCGCCCGTCGCCCGTACCGTGTACAGCCTCAGCGAGGAGGGCTGGCGCAAAGTACCTCCGGTGATTAAGGCAGTCGCCACGTTCGGGCTGGACCTGCTGGAACCCACGGCCAGCGCGCTAACGCCGCTGAACGGCTTCCTCGCTGGAATCCTGCTGGGCATCGACCGGGCTCGCGCGGCGAATCTGTCCGCGTCCTATCGCGTCGAAATCGATGGTCGCCGCTTCGAATTCGCGGTGATGGAGGAAAGTCTGACCGCAGCGAAGAGTCCGCCGGCGGTCATCGTCACCGCAACCGCGGCGGACCTGATCACCGCGCGGGTTGGGGCCACCGCCGCCGAGCGGAAGGCTGCGCTGCGGCGGTGCAAATTCGACGGCGCCGATGCCGACGTCGACGCGATGCGCGCGGCATTCCAGTTGGCGGGAGATCCTGGGCTGGCACTCGCCAACAGGACATGACCCCTAGCGGTCGGCGGCGGCCCGTCGCGGCAGCTTCCAGTCCGGCCTGATGAAGTGGCAGGTGTAGCCGTTGGGGTAGTGCTCGAGGTAGTCCTGGTGCTCGGGTTCGGCCTCCCAGAAGTCGCCGGCTGGGCTTACTTCGGTTACCACCTTGCCGGGCCACAGACCGGACGCCTCGACGTCGGCGATGGTGTCCAACGCAATGCGCTTCTGGTCCTCGTCGACGTAGAAGATCGCGGACCGGTAGCTGGGTCCGAGGTCGTTGCCCTGCCGGTTCTTCGTAGTCGGATCATGAATCTGGAAGAAGAATTCCAGCAGCGAACGGAAGTCGGTGCGTGCCGGGTCGTAGATGATCTCGATGGCTTCGGCGTGCGTGCCGTGGTTGCGATAGGTCGCATTGGGAACGTCACCGCCGGTATAGCCCACCCTGGTCGAGACCACGCCGGGCTGCTTGCGGATCAGGTCCTGCATGCCCCAAAAGCAGCCGCCGGCCAGTATCGCTTTGTCGTAGTCCGTCATCTGATCGATTATCCACTTACTCGACAAAACCCAGTAGAACGTGTTCTAGTTTCTTGCGTGAAGCAGGTGTTTAGCCGCGACGAGCTGGCCGCCGCGTTCGAGACGTTCGAACAGACGGTAGCCCGTGCCGCGGAGGCCAAGAACTGGGACGACTGGGTGCAGCACTACACCCCGGACGTCGACTACATCGAGCACGCCGCGGGCACCATGAAGGGCCGCGAACAGGTGCTCACCTGGATCCGCGAGACGATGTCGACGTTCCCGGGAAGCCACATGACGGCCTTTCCGTCGCTGTGGTCGGTTATCGACGAGCCGACCGGGCGCATCATCTGCGAGCTGGACAACCCGATGCGCGACCCCGGTGACGGCACCATCATCAGCGCGACGAACATCTCGATCATCACCTACGCCGGCGACGGCCAGTGGAGCCGGCAAGAAGACATCTACAACCCGCTGCGTTTCTTGCAGGCGGGAATCAAGTGGTGCAAGAAAGCCGAAGCGCTGGGTACGCTCGACGACGACGCCGCCCGCTGGATGCGCCAGTACGGAGGCCAACAATGAGTACCGCGCCCAAGCTGGTCATCGGCGCCAACGGGTTCTTGGGCTCGCATGTCACGCGCCAACTGGTCGCCGCGGGCGCCGAAGTGCGTGCGATGGTGCGCCCGACCGCCAGCACCCGCAGCATCGACGATCTCGAGGTCACCCGATTTCATGGCGACGTCTTCGACACCGCCACCGTGCGGCAAGCGATGGACGGTTGTGACCAGGTGTACTACAGCGTGGTCGACACCCGCGCGTGGCTGCAGGACCCGTCGCCGCTGTTCCACACGAACGTCGAGGGGCTGCGCAATGTTCTGGATGTGGCCAAAGACGCTGGCCTGCAACGCTTCGTCTTCACCAGCACCTACGCGACGGTGGACCGGCGTCACGGACATGTGGCCACCGAAGCGGACCGGATCGGCAACCGGCGGGTAAGCCCGTACGTCCAGTCCCGGGTGCAGGCTGAGGACCTGGTCCTGCGCTATGTCGCCGAGCATGGCCTGCCCGCCGTCGCCATGTGCGTTTCGACGACGTACGGCCGTGGCGACTGGGGCCGCACTCCGCACGGCGCTTTCATCGCCGGCGCGGTCTACGGCAAGCTGCCGTTCCTGATGAACGGCATTCAACTCGAAGTGGTCGGTGTCGACGACGCGGCCCGCGCGATGATCTTGGCTGCCGAACGCGGCCGCGGCGGCGAGAAGTACCTGATCTCCGAGCGGATGATTCCGTTGAAGGAGGTCGTCAAGATAGCGGCCGACGAAGCGGGCGTGCCGCCGCCGCGGAGGTCCATCTCGGTGCCGGCGCTCTACGGGCTGGGCGCGCTGGGCAGCCTGCGAGCCCGCCTGACGGGTAAGGATGCCGAACTCAGCCTGGCGTCGGTGCGGATGATGCGCGCCGAAGCCCCCGTCGACCACAGCAAGGCCCGCCGCGAACTGGGTTGGGAGCCAAGGCCGGTCGAGGAATCTATCCGGGAGGCCGCACGGTTCTGGGCCGACCTGAAGAACGCTCGGCAAAACAGTAAGGCCGCGCCATCCGAGTAAGCCGGAATCGCGCTTAACTTAACTACGCCGGACTCTCCGCGTGTCTGATGTAGCTGAAGTGTTTTTTGCTACATAGTGTGACGCATGGTGAATGTGTGGTGCTTCCGCACTGAAACACGTCACCCGGGCCTGCTTTGTCACGATCGCGTTTGTGCGGCGAGGCAGCGGTGACGACGACGACGCCCCGGCTCACCGACTACGTTCGTGACCAGCTCGAGCCCCCACTGGCGACGATCGGCGGCTTTGCGCGTATGTGCGTACTGGCCGGAAAGGCGTTGTTCCGGGTGCCGTTTCACTGGCGCGAGTGCATCGTCCAATGCTGGTTCATCACCAGAGTCGCGATACTACCCACGATCGCGGTCTCGATACCGCTGACCGTTCTCATTGTGTTCACGCTCAACACCTTGCTGGCGGCATTCGGCGCCGCAGACATCTCCGGTGCGGGCGCGGCGCTGGGCGCGGTCACCCAGCTGGGCCCGCTGACCACGGTATTGGTGGTGGCAGGTGCCGGCGCGACCGCCATTTGCGCCGACCTGGGTGCGCGCACCATCCGCGAGGAAATCGACGCGATGGAGGTGCTCGGTATCGATCCCATCCA
Organism: Mycobacterium sp.; assembly: GCA_019236925.1. Lineage (GTDB taxonomy): Bacteria > Actinomycetota > Actinomycetes > Mycobacteriales > Mycobacteriaceae > Mycobacterium. Next base: position 11,013 of record JAFAID010000024.1, read on the forward strand.
CCGTCTGGTGGTGCCGCGGGTGGTGGCGGCGACCGTCGTCGCCACGCTGCTCAACGGAACCGTCATCACCATCGGTTTGGTCGGCGGCTTCATCTTCGGTGTCGGTCTGCAGAACGTCTCGGGCGGCGCATATCTCGCCACGCTGACCCTGGTCACCGGTTTACCGGAAGTGATCATCGCGACCGTCAAGGCCGCGATATTCGGAACCATCGCGGGCCTGGTGGGCTGCTACCGCGGACTCACCACAAAGGGCGGGCCCAAAGGCGTGGGCGTCGCCGTCAACGAGACGCTGGTGTTGTGCGTCCTTGCGCTGTTCGCGGTCAACGTGGTCCTGACAACCATCGGCGTGCGGTTCGGGACGGGCCGCTGACATGTCGACCGCTGCCGTTTTGCGCGCGCGTTATCCGCGCGCTGTCGCGAACTTCAACCACTATGCCGGCGGCGCGGTCCGCGGGCTCAACAAGGCCGGACACCTCACCAGGTTCGCCATTATCGGCGGCTGGTCGATCGGGTGGGCGCTGCGCCACTATCGCAGGGAGACACTGCGACTGATCGCCCAGATCGGCATGGGCACGGGTGCGATGGCCGTCGTCGGCGGTACCGCGGCGATCGTCGGTTTCGTGACGCTGTCCGGCGGCTCGCTGATCGCCATCCAGGGCTTCGCATCGCTGGGCAACATCGGCGTCGAGGCGTTCACCGGGTTCTTCGCCGCGTTGGCGAACGTTCGCGTGGTCACGGCCGTGGTCACCGGCGTCGCGCTCGCGGCCACGGTCGGTGCCGGCGCGACCGCCGAACTGGGAGCCATGCGGATCAGCGAGGAGATCGACGCGCTCGAGGTGATGGGCATCAAGTCGGTCGCTTTCCTGGCGTCGACCCGGCTGATGGCGGGGTTGGTCGTGGTCGTCCCGCTGTATGCGATGGCGCTCGTAATGTCCTTCGTGTCGGGCCAGGTTGTGACGACGCTGTTCTACGGCCAGTCGGTGGGCACCTACGAGCACTACTTCCGGACATTCCTGCGCATCGAGGATGTGTTCTGGTCGGGGGCGGAAGTCATCGTCATGGCCGTGATCGTGATGATCACGCACTGCTACTACGGATACAACGCCAGCGGCGGGCCGGTCGGTGTGGGGGAGGCCGTGGGCCGGTCGATGCGCTTCTCGCTGATCTCAACGGTGATCGTTGTCTTGTTGACCTCGCTCGCGCTTTACGGCGTCGACCCGAACTTCAACCTTACGGGGTAGCCGCGATGCCGAAGCCGATGAAGGTACGAAAGCCCAGAACGTGGCCGGACACGTTGGCGGGTATCGGGTTACTGCTGACATGCACGTTGGTACTTGCGTTGGTATACGGGCAGTTTCGCGGGGACTTCACCCCCAAGACCCAGCTGACGATGTTGGCTACCCGTGCCGGTTTGGTGATGGATCAGGGATCGAAGGTCACCTACAACGGCGTGAGCATCGGTCGGGTGGCCGACATTTCCGAGGTTGAGCATGACGGCAAGCCGGCGGCCAGGTTCACGCTCGATGTGGACCCGAAGTACGTCGACCTCATTCCGGCCAACGTGATCGCCAAAATCCAGGCGACCACGGTGTTCGGCAACAAGTACGTGTCGCTTACCTCTCCGAAAGATGCTTCCTCGCGACGGATCACACCTGGAAGCGTGATTGATGCGAGGTCGGTGACGACGGAGTTCAACACGGTATTCGAGACGATCATCGAGATTTCGGAGAGTGTTGATCCGGTCAAGGTGAATCTCACGCTGAGCGCCGCCGCGCAGGCGCTGAGTGGATTGGGCAACAAATTCGGTCAGTCGATCGTGAACGGCAACAAGATTCTCGACGACCTGAATTCGAAGATGCCGATGATCCACCACGACATCCGGCAGATCGCGGCGCTCGGCGACGTCTATGCCAACGCCGCGCCCGATCTGTTCGATGCCCTTGACAACGCGGTCATTACCGCACGCACCCTCAACCGACATCAGGCCGAACTGGACGCGGCATTGTTGGCGGCGATCGGCTTCGCGAACACAGGCGACGACGTCTTCACCCGCAGTCGGGCGTATTTGGAACGCGTGCTGGCCGATCTCGGGCCGACCGCCCACCTGCTCGACACCTACAGCCCCGAGGTGTTCTGCACCCTCCGCAACTTCGCCAATGTCGCACCCAAAATCGCTGCGGTCGAAGGCGGCAACCACTCCGCCGCGCAGCTCGCCGCGGCGATCGCGGGTGCGGAGAACCCGTATGTGTATCCGGACAATCTGCCTCGGGCAAACGCCAGGGGCGGACCCGGGGGCGCGCCGGGCTGCTGGCAGCCGATCACCCGTGATCTATGGCCCGCGCCGTATCTGGTGATGGACTCCGGCAACAGCATTGCGCCCTACAACCATTTGGAACTCGGGCAGCCCCTCGCGAGCGAATACGTATGGGGACGCCAGTACGGGGAGAACACGATCAACCCATGAAAATCACCGGAACGGCTCTTCGACTCGCTGCCGTTGTCTCCGTGCAGTTGTTGTTCACCGCAATCATTGTCGTGGTTTTCGGCCAGGTGCGCTTCGACCGCACCAACAGCTATTCCGCTGAGTTCAGCAACGCCAGCGGGTTGCGCGCCGGCCAATTCGTCCGTGCCTCAGGCGTGGAGGTCGGCAAGGTCAAGAAAGTGGATCTGGTCGAGGGCGACAAGCGGATACGCGTCGACTTCTACGTTGACCGCACGGTGCAGCTGTACCAGTCGACAACCGCGCAGATTCGCTACCAGGACTTGATCGGTAACCGCTATTTGGAAATCGAGCGCGGGACAGGGGAAGGCGCTGAGCGGGTGCTGCCGCCGGGCGGATTCATTCCGCTCTCTCGAACCCAGCCGGCCCTGGACCTCGACGCGCTCATCGGTGGTTTCAAGCCGCTCTTTCGAGCACTTGATCCGCAGAAGGTGAACACCATCGCCTCGTCGATCATCACCGTCTTCCAGGGTGAGGGCGGCACCATCAACGACATCCTCGACCAGACCGCGCAACTGACTTCACGTCTGGCTGAAAGTGACCAGGCGATCGGTGAGGTGATCGCGAACCTGAACACGGTGCTGGACACTACGGTCAAGCATCGAAAACAGTTCGACGACACCGTCAATAACTTCGAGTTGCTCATTACCGGCTTGAAGGAGCGAGCCGACCCGCTCGCTGCAGCCACGGCGCACATCAGCAACGCCGCAGCGACGGTGGCTGACCTGCTGGCCGACAACCGGGCCCTGTTGCACGACACCGTGAGCCGCTTGGAGACCGTCGTGACGCCGCTCGTCGACCAACGAGACAGGGTTAGCGACATGCTGACCAAGGTGCCTACCGCGTTCAATCTGATCGGCCGTGCCAGCGGTATCTACGGTGACTTCTTCAACTTCTATCTCTGCGACCTCTCGATCAAGGTCAACGGACTGCAGCCGGGTGGCCCGGTTCGCTCAGTCAACCTCTTCCAGCAGCCGACGGGTCGGTGCATGCTCCGATGAGAACGCTGGAACCCGCCAACCGGGTACGTATCGGAGCCTTAGCCATCGTGGTGGTGGTGCTCGTTGTTGGTGTGGGCCAGAGCTTTAGCAGCCTGCCGATGTTGTTTGCCACGGCCAGCTATTACGGGCAGTTCACCGATTCGGGCGGATTGAACAAGAACGACAAGGTCCGCATCGTCGGCATGGATGTCGGCACGGTGCAGGACGTCAAGATCGACGGCGACCACGTCGTGATGAAGTTCACGACGGGCACACACACCATCGGCACCGAGAGCCGGCTGGCGATCAAGACCGACACCATCCTGGGCAAGAAGGTGCTCGAGATCGAGCCGCGGGGCACGCAGCCGCTACGGCCGAACGGTATGTTGCCGCTCGGTCAAAGCACTACGCCGTATCAGATTTACGACGCGTTCTTCGACGTCACCAAGGCCGCTGCCGGCTGGAACATCGACACCGTCAAGAAGTCGTTGAATGTGTTGTCGCACACCATCGATCAGACCTACCCGCATCTGAGCGGGGCCCTCGACGGGGTGGCCAAGTTCTCCGACACCATCGGCAAACGCGACACGCAACTCAAACATCTGCTCGCGGAGGCCAGGAAGGTCGCCAGCGTCCTCGGCGACCGCAGTAAGCAGATCAACGCGCTGCTGGTGAACGCTGAGGAACTGCTGGCCGCGTTCAACGAACGTGGACGGGCCATTCAGGCGCTGCTGGTGAACGTCTCGGCATTTTCGACCCAGGTGCGCGGGCTCATCAACGACAACCCCAACCTGCACCATCTGTTGGAGCAACTCAGCACGGTCACCGACGTCCTGGTCGCGCACAAGAATGACCTTGTCACTGTGCTGACCACGCTGCGCAACTACACCGCGGCGCTCAGTGAGGCGGTTGGTTCGGGGCCGTACTTCAAGGTGATGATCGCCAACCTGCTGCCGTATCAGGTCTTGCAGCCCTGGGTCGACGCGGCGTTCAAGAAGCGTGGGATAGACCCGGAAAACTTCTGGCGCAGTGCGGGTTTGCCGGCCTTCCGGTGGCCAGACCCGAATGGCACCCGGTTCCCCAACGGTGCGCCGCCGCCGGCGCCGCCGGTACTCGAAGGCACCCCGGATCACCCGGGACCGGCGGTGGCGCCGGGCTCCCCCTGCTCGTACACGCCGCCGCCGGAGCTGCTGCCGCGGCCGGGCAACCCGATGCCCTGCGCGGGCGTCGATCAAGGGCAAGGTCCCTTCGGGCCGAATGGGCCATACCCGGCATTGCCCGACGTGCTCTCGTCGCCGCCGAACCCGAACGGCCTGCCACCGGCGCCGGGCATCCCGATCGCCGGCCGACCCGGAGCTCCAGCGCCCGGCGTGCCGGGTACACCGGTGCCGTTGCCGCCGAAGGCGCCGCCGGGCGCACGGTCCGAAGGTCTGCAACCAGCCGGTCCGACTCCACCGCCGTCGACATTCGCGCCCGGGCTGCCACCCGGACCCGCGGCGCCACCGGGCCCTGGCCCGCAGCTGCCGGCTCCGTTCATCACGCCTGACGGGACGGGAGGTAGCAGCCAATGAGCACGATCTTCGACATTCACAAGCTGCGGCTGCCGCAGCTGTCACGGGCCGCGGTGATCATCGGATCACTGGTTGTGGCAGGCGGTCTCGTCGCTGCTTTCGTGGGCTGGCAGCTCTACCACAAGCTGACCTACAACACGGTCGTCGCCTATTTCCCTGCGGCCAATGCGCTCTACGCCGGGGACAAGGTGCAGATCATGGGAATCCGCGTCGGCGCGATCGACAAGATCGAACCCACCGGCGACAAGATGAAAGTGACCTTCCACTACAAGAACAAGTACAAGGTGCCCGCCGACGCGCAGGCGGTGATCCTTAACCCGACGCTGGTGGCCTCGCGGAGCATTCAGTTGGAGCCGCCGTACAAGGGCGGGCCGACCCTGCCGGATAACGCGGTGATCCCGGAAGAGCGCACCCAGGTGCCGGTGGAATGGGATGACCTGCGCAACGACATCACCCACATCATCTCCAAACTCGGCCCGACCAAGGAGCAGCCCAAGGGGCCCTTCGGTGACATCGTCGAATCCTTCGCTAACGGATTGGCCGGCAAAGGGAAGCAGATCAACACCACGCTGGACGGCCTGTCGACCGCGCTGACCACTCTGGACGAAGGTCGCGGCGACTTCTTCTCCGTGCTGCACAGCCTGGCGCTGTTCGTCAATGCATTGCACCAAGACGACCAGCAGTTCGTTGCCTTGAACAAAGACCTGGCCCGATTCACCAACAACCTCAACAGCTCAGATCGGTCCGCCGCCAACGCGATACAACAGACCGACGACCTGCTTTCCACCGCGCGCACGTTCTTCACCGAAAACCGAGATGTGCTCGTGCACGACGTCAACAACCTCGCGGAAGCGACGACCGCGATCGTGCAACCAACGGGGCGAGACGGCTTGGAGACTGCGCTGCACATATTGCCGCACATGGCCGCCAATGTGCTGGCGATCTATGAACCGTCGCACGGTTCGCTAACCACCACACCCGCGATTGTCAACTTTGCCAACCCATTACAGTTCATCTGCAGCGCAATTCAGGCCGGCAGCCGACTCGGCTACCAAGACTCGGCGGAACTGTGTGCGCAGTATCTGGCGCCGGTGCTGGATGCGATCAAGTTCAACTATCTGCCGTTCGGGATGAACGTGTTCAGCACCGCGGACACGTTGCCCAAGAACGTCGCCTACTCCGAGCCGCGGCTGCAGCCACCGCCCGGCTACAAGGACACCACCGTCCCCGGGATCTTCTCGCCGGATACACCGTGGTCGCACCGCAACTCCGAACCGGGCTGGATAGTCGCGCCCGGGATGCAGGGGGTGCAGGTTCAGCCGGCCACGGCGAACCTGTTGACGCCGGCGTCGTTGGCCGAACTGATGGGTGGTCCGAACATCGCCCCGCCACCGCCAGGGCGGAACATGGCCGGACCGCCGGACGCCTACAACGAGAACAGCCCGCTGCCACCGCCGTGGTACCCGCAACCCCTGCCCTCCCCGACGGCGATACCACCGACGGGACCGGGCCGGTGACGTGCACACCGAACCGACGGCGGCTGACGAGCGCGATGCGGCTGATTCGCCACAGGGCCTGGCAGGCTTTAGCGTTGCTGACGGCCCTGGTCCTCCTGACATCCTGTGGCAACTGGCACGGTATCGCCAACGTGCCGCTGCCCGGCGGCCCGGGCAGCGGTGCGGGCTCCTACCGGATCTATGTGCAAATGCCAAACACACTGGCGCTCAACGGCAACAGTCGAGTGCTGGTGGCCGATGTGTTCGTCGGCACCGTGCGCGCGATCAGCTTGAAAAACTGGGTCGCCACGCTGACTGTCGACTTGGAAAAGGGTGTCCGGCTTCCGAAGAATGCCACTGCCAAGATCGGCCAGACTAGCCTGCTGGGCTCGCAGCACGTGGAACTCGTGGCACCACCGGACCCGGCGGCGGAGCCGCTGAAGGCAGGCGACACCATACCGCTGAGGAATTCGTCGGCGTATCCCTCCACAGAGCAAACGTTGGCCAGCCTGGCTATGGTGCTGCGCGGTGGTGGTCTCCCGAATCTCGAGGTGATTCAAAACGAGGTCTACGACATCCTCACCGGGCGCGCCCACCAGATCCGCGATTTCCTCGGCAGGCTGAGCACCTTCGCCGGCGAGCTGAACCGGCAGAGCGACGACATCACCCACGCCATCGATTCCACCGACCGGCTGTTGTCGTATGTGGGCGCCCGCGTCGACACGCTGGATCAGGTGCTGACCGAATTCCCGCCGTTGGTCCACCATTTCGCAGATCAACGCGACCTGTTCGCAAACGCGGTCGACGCGGTGGGGCGGATCAGCAATGTCACCGATCAGACCTTGTCGGCCTCGCAGGACAATCTGCACCAGGACCTACAAGAGCTGCAGCGACCGCTCAAGCAACTCGGCCGTGCCGGACCATATTTGGTCGATGCGCTGATGCTTCTGCTCTCGCCGCCATTCACCATCGACAGCGTGCCGAAGATCGTGCGCGGCGACTACATCAACGTGTCGGGAGCATTGGACTTGACGCTGAGCGCCATCGACAACGCGATCTTTACCGGGACCGGGTTCTCCGGAGCCTTGCGTGCTCTGGAGCAGTCGTGGGGCCGCGACCCCGCGACGATGGTCCCCGACATCCGGTTCACACCCAACCCGGCCGACGCGCCGGTGGAGCGGGGCGAATAGATGTTGACTCGCTTCATTCGCATCCAGTTGGGCGTGTTCGCCGCCTTGACGGTGGCTGCGCTGGTTGCACTGGGTTGGTATTACCTGCGCATCCCAAGCCTGCTCGGCGTAGGTCAGTACCAGTTGACCGTGGAGTTGCCGGCTTCGGGTGGTTTGTATCGCACGTCCAATGTGACGTATCGAGGGATTCAGATCGGCAGGGTCACCAAGGTCGAGCCGACGAAAAATGGTGTCAAGGCGACGCTCAGCATCGACAGTCGCTACAAAATTCCGGTCGATGCGTCCGCCAATGTGCACTCGGTGTCCGCGATCGGTGAGCAGTATTTGGATCTGGTGTCCACCGGTAACCCGGGAAAGTTCCTCTCGCCCGGACAGACCATCACCAAAGGCACGGTGCCCAGTGAGATAGGCCCGGCGCTGGACGCCGCCAACCGTGGCTTGTCGGCGCTGCCCAAAGCCAAGATCGCCTCGCTGCTCAACGAAACGGCGCAAGCGGTCGGCGGTTTGGGACCGGCGCTGCAGCGACTCGTCGATTCCACGCAGTCGATCGTCGGTGATTTCCAAGCGAATATCTCCGACGTCAACGACATCGTCGAGAACTCCGCACCGATCATCGACAGCCAAGTCGATTCCGGCGATTCGATCCAGCGCTGGTCGCACAACCTCAATGTCCTTATCGCCCAAGCCGCGCACAACGACCAGCACGTGCAGAGCATCCTGTCGAAAGCGGCGCCGACCGCTGATCAGGTCAACCAGGTGTTCACCGACGTCCGGGAGTCGCTGCCGCAGACCTTGGCGAACCTCGAGATCGTCGCCGACATGCTCAAGCGCTACAACAAAGGTCTCGAGCAGTTGCTGGTGTTCTTGCCGGCGATCAGCTCAGTGGCACAATCGGCGGTCGCATCGACCCCGGGCTCCGTGTTGCTGGATTTCAACCTGTCCATCAATAATCCGCCGCCGTGTCTGACCGGATTTTTACCGGCGTCGCAGTGGCGGTCGCCAGCGGATACCAGCATGGCGCCGTTGCCGGCCGGGACGTACTGCAAGATTCCGCAAGACACTCCGGCCAACGTGGTGCGCGGCGCCCGCAACTATCCGTGCGTCGACGTTCCCGGGAAACGGGCGGCGACCCCGCAGGAATGCCGCGACAACAAGCCGTACGTTCCGTTGGGCACCAACCCGTGGTACGGCGATCCCAATCAGCTGCGGAACTGTCCGGCCCCCGGTGCTCGCTGCGATCAACCCGTCGACCCCGGCAAGGTGATGCCGGCGCCGTCGGTCAATAACGGTCTCAACCCGGCACCCGCGGATCGGCTGCGGGGATCACCACCCCCGATCAGCGATCCGCTGCAACGGCCCGGATCGGGCACCGTGCAGTGCAACGGGCAACAACCCAATCCGTGTGTCTACACCCCAGCCAGCCCGAGTGCGATCTACCTCCCGTCCAGTGGCGAAGTGGTGGGGCCCGATGGGGCGAAATACACCCTCGAAAACTCAAGCCACACAGGAGACGACGGCTGGAAGGACATGCTGGCGCCCGCCGGTTGACGCTCAGTCCGATAAGCCCCCGGACTAGCCTCGGGCGAGTGACAACCGACCGGGTGCGCGTCGACCTGAGCGGGGCGCCGCAGACGATGCTGGCGACGCTGTACGCCAAGGCGCTGGACGCCGACTTCAAGGAGCCGATTCTGGGTGATCGGTTCGCCAAACAGATCGTCGAGCGCATCGACTACGACTGGAAGAAGACCACGATCAATGCGCGCCGGGCGCCGTCGGTGACTACCCGGTCCGCGCACTTCGACGCCTGGAGCGACGATTTCTTGGCCGCGCATCCGCGAGCTGTCGTGTTGCACATGGGCTGCGGTCTGGACAGCCGGTTCTTCCGGCTGCGGCCAGGTCCGGGTGTCGAATGGTACGACGTCGACTACCCCGAGGTCGCCGCGCTTCGCACCCGGCTCTACCCGGTCGCCGAGCACTACCACGTCGTCGCCGCTTCGGTCACCGATCCGGGTTGGCTGGCCGACATTCCCGCCGATCGGCCGGCGCTGATGATCGGCGAAGGGCTGACCATGTATCTCACCGAATCGGACGGCATCGCTCTGCTGCGCAGGGTGGTCGGGCATTTCGGCTCGGGTGAGCTGCAGTTCGACGCGTTCAACTCGCTCGGGATCAAGGCGCAGGTGCTCAATTCCGTGGTGCGCCGCTCGGGATCCACCTTGCGTTGGGCGATCAATGGGCCCGACGAGATCGTCGCGGCGGTGCCGGGGGTGCGGTTGGTGGCCTGGCAGCGGTGGTTCGAGTCGGACACGTTCGAAAAGCTGCCGCGCTCGGCCAAGATGATGGGCAAGGTCATGGCGCTGGTTTCGTCCGTGGCCAACATGTCCCAATACCACCGCTATGCGTTTGGATGACCTGACTTCAGCCGCGACGGGAATCTTGCGCGCCGCACGGTGTTGCACCAGCTATCCACACGTGAGGAGACGTCATCATGACCAGTCGGCCTGTTCTGGAACCCACCACCGAGCATCCGATCACGATCAACCCGACCCAGGCGCGGGTTGTCGTCCGGGTCAACGGCGAGGTCGTCGCCGACACACACAACGCGCTGCAGCTGCAAGAGTCCACTTACCCTGCAGTGCAGTACATTCCGCTCGAGGATGTCGCGCAAGAGCGGCTGACCCGCACCGACACCAGCACCTATTGCCCGTATAAGGGCGACGCCGGTTACTACAGCGTGACCACAGCCGCGGGTGACACCGTGGACGACGCGATCTGGACATACGATCAGCCCTACCCCGCGGTGGCGGCGATCGCCGGGCACGTGGCGTTCTATCCCGACAAAGCGCAGATCACCGTCGAGCCCGATTAACCGGGCCCGAACAGCTGCGCAGCGAGTTGGGTGTCGCCGTATTCGCGCAGTGACACGATGAGCCCGTCGCGGGTCTCGAAAATATAGACAGTGGGGCTGCTGTAACGGACGCCGTCGGTGGTCTCTCCGTCGGTCAGCGCCTCGATCACCACGCTCTCGCCGTCGTTGAAACATTGGATGAAGTCGAGGTTCATCTCGGCGCGGCGTTTGCGCCGCTCGATCTCCTGCCGCAGCGCCGCTTTGTCGATCGATTCGCGGCTCTGGATGCTCCAGTAGGTGAAGTCGTCGCTCAGCAGCCCGAAGTATTCGTCGATGTCGCCACCGTCGGACAGGCACTGCAAAAACATCCACGCCAGTTCGGCCTGCGGATCGTCGAACGGGGTGGTCATGCGCCGCTCCTCAGCATCGCTGCCTCTGCGTTGCCCGACTCTCCCCCGCAAGCGGGAGGTGCCCCCTCCTCATTCCGCTTCGCGGACTGCATCGTCGTCGGGCGCTGCATCGTCGCCGGCGCGGTGGTCACATCGTCATACTGGCGCGAACATCGGTACCGGTCAATCATGGTCGGGCGAGCAGGCGGGAGCCGAACCGAACCTATGATCGTCGGGATCGGGCAGTTGCGACATCCAGCGGGAGCAGATGGTGAGTAGGGCTCGCACGGTGACGTTCGCAGGTGTGGTCAGCCCTGGGCTCACTCTTTTCCCGCTCCGCCGGGGTCCTGGTGATCCCTGCTTTCAGGTTGGCGACGACGGCGCCATCTGGCGGACCAGCCTGTTGCACAGTGGATCCGTCACGGCGCGGATCATTCGCACCGCGCCCGATACCGTCGAATGCACGGCATGGGGGAGCGGCGCTGAGGAGTTTCTCGACGGTGTCCCGGCCATGCTCGGCGCGCACGACGATTCATCGGATTTCGTCCCGGCCGACCCGACGGTCGCCGCCGCGCATCGGCGAGTGCCGCACCTGCGGCTGGGGCGGACCGGCCAGGTGTTGGAAGCCCTCATCCCGGCGGTCATCGAGCAGCGGGTACCGGGCGCCGACGCATTCCGGTCCTGGCGGCTGCTGCTGAACAAATTCGGCGCGCCGGCGCCGGGACCCGCGCCTGCGCGGATGCGGGTGCCGCCGTCGGCCGACGTGTGGCGGCACATCCCGTCGTGGGAGTTTCACCGCGCCAACGTCGATCCCGGGCGGGCCCGGACCATCGTCAGCTGCGCACAGCGGGCGTCGTCGTTGGAGCGGCTGGCATCCCGGCCCGCCGCACAGGCCGCCGACGCGCTGACCTCGCTGCCCGGCGTCGGAGTGTGGACGGCGGCCGAGACGGCGCAACGTGCGTTCGGCGATCCCGACGCGTTGTCGGTGGGCGACTATCACATCCCCAAGATGATCGGCTGGACGCTGCTGGGACGTCCGATCGCCGACGCCGACATGATCGAGCTATTGGAGCCGATGCGGCCGCACCGCCATCGGGTAGTTCGATTGCTGGAGGCCAGCGGCCTGGCCTACGAGCCGCGCCGTGGGGCACGGCTGCCGGTCCAGGACATCCGCGCACTGTGACCCGTCCCGCGGGTACTGGGCGCGGTCACCGGGTGTGGGTGGCGGCGGCGTGTAGGCGTTCGGCTTCGGCGGTTTCGCGGTTGAGGCGCTGCGACCGGTAGATCGACACCGTGCTGTGGTGCATCAGCAATGAGGCGATCCCGACCGCGATGATCGCGCCGGGTACCACGGAGAACGATCCGGTCATCTCGGCCACCATGATCAGGATGGCCAGCGGCGCATGGGCGACGCTGCCGAAACACGCCATCATGCCCACCACGACGAAGATGCCCGGGCTGTCAGGCACACCCGGCAGATGGAGCATCTCGCCCAGCCGCCAGAGCGCGGCGCCCACGAACGCGCCGATCACGATCCCGGGCCCGAAAATTCCGCCGGATCCGCCGGTGCCGATGGAAAACGAGGTGGCGACGATCTTGGCGATGGGCAGCACCAGCACGATCCACAACGGAATCGTCAGCAGCCCCGTCTTGGTGGTTGCCAACTGCACCCACCCGTAGCCGCTGCTCAGAACTTGCGGAATCGCCAACCCCATCAGGCCGACCAGCAAGCCGCCGATGGTCGGCTTGAGCACTGGGCCGCCGGGGAGTCGAGCCGTCAGCGCCTCGGTGGCGTAGAAGAAGCGTGCGTACAGATACCCGACAGCTGCCGCGACGACACCGAGCACAACGAACCACAGCAGCGGCCAGGGACTCTCAAAGCGGTACTCGGCGTCGACATAGCCGAACATCGGATCGAAACTCATAAACGAGCCGAACACCGCATAGGCGGTCGCCGAGGTGACGAAGCCGGGGTAGAGGGTGCCGTACTCGAGGTCTTCGCGGTAGATGATCGACGCTGCCAGGACCGCGCCGCCCAGTGGCGCACCGAAGATGGCGCCGATGCCGGCGCCCACCCCGAGCGACACCAGGATCCGGCCGTCCGCGTCGGACAGGTGAAGGCGGCGCGCCAGCATCGACGCGAAGCCGGCAGAGATCTGGGCGGTCGGGCCTTCACGGCCGGCTGAGCCGCCCGACCCGATCGTCAGGGCGCTGGAGATCATCTTCACCAACACCACCCGGCCCCGGATGTGTCGCGGATCGGTGTGGATCGCCTCGATCGCGTTGTCGGTGCCGTGGCCGCTGGCTTCGGGAGCAAACTTGGCCACGATAAGCGCCGACACCAGCGCGCCTGCCGTCGTCACCAGGGGCAGCGCCCACGGCCTCTGATAGTGGGAAGAACCTGGACGGCCACCCTCGACCAGCGGAGTGGGCAGGTGGTAGCCGGCCACGTAACCCAAACAAGAAACTGCTGGTGTAGCGCAACGCCAGATAGAAGACGACAGCACCGAGACCGGCGACCACGCCGACGATGATGCCCAGCAAGAGCCATTTGTAGAGGTACGCGAGGTTCCTGATGGACCGGCCCAACCGTCCGCCGCGGTCATCCCTGTCCTCTGCCGCCCGCATCGCCAGTGACGTTAGCAGCGGGCGCCCTCGGGAATAATCGGACCGTGGTCCGGTTATATCGCGTAGCCAAGTTTTAGGAGGTACAGATGCCCGCGGTAACCGCAGACACGTTGACCTTGGAGCGGGTGTCCGCAGCCGGTCCGGCCGACACGGAACGTCCGGTCCGCTCGATCACCACCGGGCCGCACGACTACGAGGGCGAAGGATTTCCGGTGGTTCGGGCGTTCGCCGGAGTGAGCACGGCCGCACTGGACCCGTTCGTGCACATGGACCAGATGGGTGAGGTGGAATACCAGCCCGGCGAGCCCAGGGGGACCGACTGGCATCCGCACCGCGGGTTCGAGACGGTCACCTACATGATCGATGGGCGGTTCGCGCACCAGGACTCGCATGGCGGTGGCGGATTGATCACCGACGGCGCCACCCAATGGATGACCGCGGGCGCCGGCATCCTGCACATCGAAACGCCGCCGGCTGACCTCGTCGAAAGCGGCGGTGTGTTCCACGGCATCCAGCTCTGGGTGAACCTGCCGAAGAAGGACAAATTTGCCGCACCGCGTTATCAGGCCATCGGGGGTTCCGATGTCACCTTGCTCTCCTCCGACGACGGCGGCGCGCTAGTGCGCGTCATCGCGGGGGAGATCGACGGTCACCGCGGGCCTGGCGTCACCCACACGCCAATCACGATGGCGCACGCCACAATCGAACCTGGCGCGCGGCTGAACATTCCATGGAACCGCGACTACAACGCGCTGGTCTACATACTGTCCGGGCGCGGATCCGTCGGCCCGATCGGGCATCCGATCCAGCAGGGCCAGTTGGCGGTTCTGGGTCCAGGTGACCGGATCACCGTCGCCGCCGCGCCGTCACAGGAGTCGCGCAGACCCGCGTTGGAGGTGTTGATCCTGGGCGGCCGGCCGATCCGGGAGCCGGTTTTTCACTACGGCCCGTTCGTGATGAACACCAAGGCGGAGCTGATCCAGGCGCTTGAGGATTTCCAGGCCGGAAAGTTCGGCAGCATTCCGCCCGACGGGTTGATGCCGCACAGCGCCGCGCCGCGACCGGCCAGCTAACATCAGCCTTCGGCTAAGCACGGCGGGCCGAAGTGTGATATGTGGCACAATTTATCCGTGGTGCAGCGCGCCAGTCGGGGACCGGGTCGCCCCCCTGCAGCGAAGGCGGCCGAGACGCGTAAGCGCATCTTGCGCGCTGCTCGCGAAGTGTTCAGCGAACGCGGATACGACGCTGCCACCTTCCAGGCGATCGCGATCCGCGCTGACCTGACCCGCCCGGCGATCAACCACTACTTCTCTAACAAGCGCGCGCTGTATCGCGAAGTAGTGAAGGAGACCAACGACGTGGTTGTCGCCGCGAGTGTTCAGCGGGCGCAGCGGGAGACGACACTGATAGATCGGGTGTCGGCGTTCATCGATGCCGCGACACAGGCCGAACTCGAAAACCGAACCGCGGCGGCGTTTTTGATCACCGTCGCGTTGGAGTCGCAGCGGCACCCCGACCTGGGCCATGAGGAAGCCGACTCGATTCGCACCACCCGGGAATTTCTGTCGTGGGCCATCGATGACGCGATCAAGCGTGGCGAGCTGGCGACCGACACCGATGCCACGGCGCTCAACGAGACGCTGATCGCGGTGTTGCTGGGAGTCGGTTTCTACGCCGGGTTTGTCGCCAAGCACGAACTGGAAACAGTCACCCGTCAGTTGCACCAGCTGTTGGCCGGCAACCTCAATCGACGCCCAAAGTAGGCCAGTGATATAGCGCACAGAACCAGATAGTTAACCTAACTTATTTGGTAGCATCGCTGCGTTATGACTGATTTGCACGACGTGAGCTCAGCGCGCACCGAAGGGGACAGCTGGAACATCACCGAGAGCGTCGGCGCCACCGCGTTGAGCGTCGCCGCGGCGCGGGCGGTGGAGACAGCAACAGCCGATCCGCTGATCCGCGACGAATTCGCCTATCTTTTGGTGTCGTCGGCCGGTCGGCCGTGGGCGCGGCTGGCCAGCCCGGATCTCGAATGGATCGGCGACGACGAGCACGGACGACGGGCCCATCGGCTGGCCTGCGACTATCAGGCCGTGCGTACGCATTTTTTCGACAGCTACTTCGCCGACGCCACTGGCGCCGGGATACGGCAGGTGGTGATCCTGGCCGCGGGGCTGGACTCGCGCGCCTATCGGCTGGATTGGCCGACCGGCACCACGGTCTACGAGATCGACCAGCCTCAGGTGATCACGTACAAGACGGCCACGCTGGACTCGGCGGGGGTCGCTCCCAGGGCCACCCGTCGTACCATCCCGATGGACCTGCGCGACGACTGGCCGGCGGCGCTGTCCGCCGCGCGTTTCGACCGGACGCAGCCCACCGCGTGGCTGGCCGAGGGCCTGCTGCCCTACCTGCCGGCCGAAGCTCAGGACCGGCTGTTCGAGATGCTTACCGACCTGAGTGCGCCCGGCAGCCAGGTGGCCGTCGAAGCGTTCAGCCTTGGTTCGGCCGACTCCGAACGACGCCGCGCGGCGCGGCAGGTCCGCTTTCAGCGGATGCGCGAACGCCTCAGCCTTGACATCAACGTCGAGACCCTGACCTACCAGGAGCACCACCGCGCGGATGCCGCCGAATGGCTGACCGCGCACGGGTGGGAGGTCAGCGCCGTCAGCAACGCTGACGAAATGGCCCGACTGGGCCGGCCGATCCCCGCGGACCTGGCCGAAGAGTCTTTCACCACCCGGCTGCTACGTGCCCAGCGCACGGCAGTTGACTAGTCACCGGACGCACTTTGCAGGAGGCGGGAAGACCATGAGCACCTTGCGCACCCACGACGACACCTGGGACATCGCCACCAGCGTCGGCACCACGGCCGTGATGGTGGCCGCCGCCCGAGCCGCCGAAACCGACAAGCCCGATCCGCTGATCCGCGACCCCTACGCCAAGGTGCTGGTCAGCCAGGCCGGCACCGGCGTCTGGGAAAGCATGCTCGACGACTCCATCGTCGAGAAGATCGAGTCCTTCGACCCCGAGACCGCCGCGATCTTCCAGCACATGCGCAGCTATCAGGCCGTGCGGACACACTTCTTCGACGCCCACTTCGCCGAGGCGGTGGCCACCGGCATCCGCCAGGTGGTGATCTTGGCGTCCGGGCTCGACTCGCGGGCCTATCGGCTGGACTGGCCGGCCGGCACCACGGTGTACGAAATCGACCAGCCCAAGGTGCTGGCCTACAAGTCCGCCACGCTGGCGGCGCACGGCGCGACGCCGTTGGCCGACCGCCACGAGGTGCCGATCGACTTGCGTCAGGATTGGTCGGCCGCCCTCGTCGGTGCGGGCTTCGACCCGAACGCGCCGACGGCCTGGCTGGCAGAAGGTCTGCTGATGTATCTGCCGGCCGACGCCCAGGACCGGTTGTTCACGCAGATAACCGAATTGAGCGCGCCGGGCAGCCGGATCGCGGTGGAAACCGCGGCCAGTCACGCCGACGAGCGCCGCCAAGAGATGCGGGACCGGTTCGAGCGGATGGCCAATGAGCTCGGCATCGAGCGGACGGTCGACATCCAGGACCTGATCTACCACGACGACGATCGTGCGGTCGTCGTCGACTGGCTCAACGACCACGGCTGGCGGGCCACCGCACAGAACTCTGGCGACGAGATGCGCCGGCTGGACCGCTGGGTGGAAGGCGTGCCAATGGCCGACGACCAGGACGCCTTCGCGCAGTTCGTGACCGCGGAACGCGGATGACCAGCACGCCCGGTGACGATGCGGGTCGGGACGAGCCGCTGAGGAGGCGGGCAATGAGCACAAGCCGCTCAGACGGCGACACCTGGGACATCGCGACCAGCGTCGGCGCAACGGCAGTGATGGTGGCCTCCGCCCGCGCGGCTGAGACGGCCAGCGAGCAGCCGCTGATCCGCGATGAGTTCGCGCAGATGCTGATCGACGGCCCGGAACTCGCGCAGTTGGTGGCCAAGATGGCGACGACGTACGCGGCCGATCCCGAACGGGCGGCTGTTCGCGCGCACATGATTAACTACCAGGCCGCCCGCACCCATTTCTTCGACGCGTACTTCGCCGCGGCGGCCGACGCGGGCATCCGCCAGCACGTGATCCTGGCCTCTGGGCTGGACTCGCGGGCGTATCGACTGGACTGGCCGGCCGGCACCACGGTGTACGAAATCGACCAGCCCAAGGTGCTGGAGTACAAGGCCGCAACGTTGGCGGGCCACGGTGTTAAACCGGTGGTCGACCGTCGCGAGGTGCCAGCCGACCTGCGGTTCGACTGGCCGAAAATGTTGCGCGACAAGGGGTTCGATCCTGCGCAACGGACGGCGTGGCTGGCCGAGGGCCTGCTGATGTTCTTGCCTGGCGAGGCCGAGGAGCGGCTGTTCGCCGACATCGACGCGCTTAGTGCGCCGGGCAGCCGGGCTTGCATCGAGGACTTCACCTTCGACGACGCGGCCCGCGCGGCCTACGAACAACGTCGCGTCAAGACCGACGAACTTCGTCAGCGGATCGGCGATGAGAACGTCTTCGACCCCGGCGACCTCTGGTACACCGAGGACGAGCGTCGCGATCCGGCGGCCTGGTTCGGTGCGCACAACTGGCGCGTGGACGCGGTGACCGGCCCCGACTATCTGACTCGCGTCGGTCGTTCGCTGCCGGAGGAGCCCAGCGTGGCGGCGACGTTCCGGGCGGTTTTCGTTTCCGGCGAAAAGCCGTAAGGGCAGGCGCCTGGCCACACCTGAGTGCACCTGTTGTCCAACGGGTGGTTGATTAGGATTGGGTTTCCGCCGGTCAGGAAGGGAAGCCCAGTGACTACCGAGACCACCGAAACCACCGCGAACCGCGCGAGCACCACCGCAACCGCGAGTACCGCACCAATACCAAGCTCGGACGTCGCGAAGACGGTCGCGCGGCTGCGCCAGACGTTTGCCACCGGCAAAACCCGCAGCGTCGAGTGGCGCAAGGAGCAGCTGCGCGCGCTCAAGCGCCTGTTGGTCGACAACGAGACCAAGATCGCCGATGTCCTCGACAAGGATTTGGGACGTTCGCCGTTCGAGGCGTGGCTCGCCGACGTCGCCAATACCGCCGGCGAGTGCGAGTACGCGGCGAAGAACGTGGGCAAATGGACGAAGCGCCGCCACCGCCTGCTGGAGATGTCGCAGCTGCCTGGCCGCGGCTGGGTGGAGTACGAGCCGTACGGCACGGTGCTGATCATCGGTGCGTGGAACTTCCCGTTCACGCTCACGCTGGGTCCCGCCGTTGGCGCCATCGCCGCGGGCAACGCTGTGGCGCTCAAGCCGTCCGAGGTGACGCCCGCATCCTCGGCGCTGATGGCCGAGTTGGTGCCGCGCTACCTCGACAACGACGCGATCACCGTCATCGAGGGCGATGGCGCGGTCAGCCAAGAGCTCATCGCGCAGGGCTTTGACTACCTGTTGTTCACCGGCGGCACCGAGATCGGGCGCAACGTGTACGAGGGTGCGGCGTCGCATCTGACTCCGGTGACGCTCGAGCTGGGCGGCAAGAGCCCGGTCATCGTGTCGGCCGACGCCGACATCGAGGTTGCCGCGAAGCGGATTGCGTGGACCAAGCTCATCAACTCCGGACAGATCTGCATCGCGCCCGATTACGTCCTGGCGGAGGCGCCCATTCGCGACAAGCTGGTCGACGAGATCAAGAAGGCGGTCACAGGGTTCGAGGCGGAGAACGCCACCGGCGGTAAGCGAATCGTCAACGAGCGGCACTTCAATCGGCTCACCACCGCACTCGCCGCGACCAGGGGCGAGGTCGCCATCGGCGGCGGCTCGGACGCGTCGAGCCTGAACATCCAGCCGACCGTGGTGGTCGATCCCGCTGTCGACGAGCCACTGATGACTGACGAGATCTTCGGCCCAATCCTTCCGGTGGTCACCGTTCAAAACCTCAGCGAGGCAATCGAATTCGTGAACTCGCGGCCCAAGCCACTGGCCGCCTACCTGTTCACCAAGGCCAAGGCGGTGCGTGAACAGGTGATCAAGGAGGTGCCTGCGGGCGGCATGGTGATCAACCACCTGATGTTCCACTTCGCAACCCACAAGCTGCCGTTCGGCGGCGTCGGCCCGTCCGGTCTGGGCGCCTACCACGGCAAGTTCGGCTTCGAGGAGTTCAGCCATCGCAAGTCGGTGTTGACCAAGCCGACCCGACCCGACGTCGCCAGCTTCGTCTACCCCCCGTATACAGATAGGGCGTGGAAGTTGGCGCGCCGGCTGTTCTAGCGT
>JAFAID010000111.1 GCA_019236925.1 Mycobacterium sp.
CCAAGGGTGGTGACGTCTTCAGCGGGACCACGCTGTAACAGGAATCGGCATTCGTTGTCGTCGAGGCGGAATCGCATGACGTTCCGCATCGTCTCGTCGAGATGCATGCCGATAGCGTCGCGGCCGAACCGGCGCCAGTCGGCGAACCTGTCCGTCTCGATGACGATATAGCCGAGGTGCACGTTGCCGAAGATGTTCATTGGTCGAAAACCGAAGGTGAGCTGAGGAATTCGGCGGCGAGCTGGTTGAACAGGCCGGCGCGCTCCCACTGCATCCAGTGCCCGGTGCGTGAGGTCATCACCAACTCGGCATTGGGCATCAGGTTCGCCAGCATCGGGCCGCCGGCGGGGCGGTTGACCTTGTCGTCGCGGCCCCACAACACCAGCGTCGGTGTCTGAAGCTGCTTCAGGCGGCGGTCGCGGGTGAGATCCATGCGCCACAGGGTCCGCAGCGCCGTCGGGCCAGACGGGCGGCGCAGTGGCGGATTCGCCACCACCTCAGGATCGACGGAGGCGGCGTAGCGCAGGTCGATCAACTCGTCCGGGGCCGAGGCACCGTCATACACCAAGTAGTTACGGATGAAGGCTTCCAGTTTGGCCCGGCTGGGTCCGTCGCCCCCGTAGTAGGACAGCAGGCTTTTCAGCCCGGCGGTCGGCGCGGCGCGGGTGGTTCCGATGCCGCCGGGGCCCATCAGCACCAGCTTGTCGACCCGGTGCGGCGTGTCCAGCGCCAATCGCAACGCGGCCGAGCCGCCGTAGGAGTTGCCGATCAAATGGGCTTTGGCGAGCCCGAGTTCGTCGAGCAGTCCACGAATCATATCGGCGAGGTACCCGAACGGATCGGATTGGTCGACGCCTTTGGCGGAGCGGCCGTACCCAGGCATGTCGGGCACGATGACGCGAAACCGCTGTGCGAGCGCGGCGATGTTGCGCGAGTAGTTGGACACCCCCGACGCGCCGGGCCCGCCGCCGTGCAACATGACCACGGCTGGGCCGCCGCCGGTTTCGGCTACAAAGATCGGTTTACCGGCGACGGTGATGCTGCGCTCGATGAGATTGGTGGTGGTCATGCGCTCGCTCCAGCCTTCGCCATCACGAGGTTGCCGGTGTGGCCTGGCGGCGGCGGGGGCAATGGTTGGCCGGATCCGGCTGCGGCATAGATGAATCCATCGGGGCGCAGCACTGCGGCCGTGGCCTTCCTGTCCCGCAGCCATTGGCTGAGCGCCGGCTCGCTCACCCGGATGGTCGGAACGTCAAGCTCCGTCCAGGCTTGGCTGCCGCTCGGCGGTTGACCGATGTGCACGATGGCCCACTGCCCACCGAGCACGTCGTCCAGGCGAACGCGGGCGCCATTGGCGTCCTTCACCCACGGCTGCGGGATCTGCCAGCCGACGGCACGATGATTGCCCGCCGCGAAGAAACCCTCGCGGTACCGGGCGTCGGGAATCCAGGTAATTTTCTGCAGGCGGTCATCAACACCAGGCACCCGCGTGAGTGTCCGTAACACGTGGTTGCGGGCAACGGCGATGGCGCGGTTGCGTTGGGTGATGATCCAGCCGGCGCGACATGCGCGGCGGGTGACCTCGGTGACGTGCGGCTTGCGTTCGGCTTGATAGGAGTCGAGCAGCGAGTCCGGCGCCTGGCCGTTGATGACGGCCGCGAGCTTCCAGCACAGGTTGGCGGCATCGCGAACCCCTGCCGACATGCCCTGGCCGATCCAGGGCGGCATCGCGTGCGCTGCATCTCCGGCCAGGAAGATGCGGCCCACCCGCCAGCGATCGGCAACGCGAACGTGGTGGCGGTAGATGACGGCCCGCAGGATCTTCACGTGTTCGCGGGTGATGCCTTGATTTCCCAGGACCTTCCAGATCGCTTCTTCGCGTAACAGGTCCTGGTCGGTCGCGTCTGATCGCGCGGGATATTCCCAGCGATGGTGGCCAAGAGGAGTCGGACAGTCGACGGTCGGTTGCGCCGGATTGCAGTGGAATCGCAACCGGTCATGCGCATCCCATTCCTTGAGGACCTTAGTGTCGATCACGACCCACCGCTCGGTACAGGTGCGCCCCGAGTAACCGATTCCCAGCTGACCCCGGGTCGGCGACGACCCGCCGTCGGCGGCGATCACGTAGGACGCGTGAAATCGCTTGAACGTGTCGGTGCGCAGGTCGGCCAGCATCACCTCGACCTCGTCGCCCTTGGGCGCCACCCGCAGACATTCGTGTTCCAGCAGCACATCGACGTTCGGGAATCGCTGCACGCCCTCGCGCAGCACGTGATCGACCGCCGGCTGATACAAGAACTGCTGCGGCGGGTGTCCGGCGCCCCGCGGGCGGATCTTCAGATCGATGAACGGCACCCCGGCGGCGTCGACGAAGTTCAGCGGACGGCCGGGGAGCATGTCCCGCTGCAGCCGATCGACCAGCCCGACGGACTGCCAGATCCGCATGACTTCTTCATCGGTGGAGATCGCTCGGGCGCGGTTGTATACATCCGCATCGCGGTCAACCACAAGCACTTTCAGGCCAAGCTGGCCCAGCAGGTTGGCGGCGGTGGCGCCGGTGGGGCCGTAGCCGATCACCGCGACGTCATAGGTGTCTGAAGTGGTCACGATTGTCTCTCATCGTCGAGGGGTTGTTCTGTAGTGATCACTACGGTAGTGTAGCGATCACTACGGAGTCAAGCCCTTCATGCGAGGAGATTCGAGATGGCGGCAAAGGACCAGCCGACCCGACGTAAGCGCGCCGACGGTGAACTGTCCCGCGAGCGCATCCTGGACGCCGCCACCGAGATCGCCGCCGAACGCGGCTACGAGGGCACCAGCATCGCGCTGGTCAGCGCGAAGTGCGGCCTGCCCGCCAGTTCCATCTACTGGCATTTCAAGAACAAGGACGACTTGATCGCCGCGGTGATTGAACGCAGCTTCGCCAGTTGGCTCACGGCGTGGCGGGTGCCCGACGAGGGCACACCTCGCGACCGTCTGGTGGGCTTGGCAATGCAGATCGCAAAGGCCCTGCTGGACTCGCCCGACTTCATTCGGCTGGGCCTGATGTTGGCGCTGGAACGCCGCCCAGTCGAGCCGCGGGCGCGGGCGATGTTTCTGCAGGCGCGGGCGCAGGCCCACGACGAACTGGTCAACACCGTGCGGGGGCTCACCCCAGGGCTCGGTGACGCTGCGATCCACCAGTTGGTTACCTACGCGATCGCCGGCGCCGACGGACTGTTCATCGCCAAGGAGATCGGCGGCGACGCGGTGGATCTGATTGAGTTGTTCGGACTGCATGCTCAAGCGCTGTACGACACCGCACTGCGCCTGCTATCCGAGGCTGCCGGCCAATGACGTTGATACGCAGCGTGGTTCATGAGGCTGCCGACCTGTTGTATGCGGCGCAGTCCGCGCGGGCCCCGATCAGTCCGCTTACCGAGAGGTTTCCAGGGTTGGATGTCGCAGGCGCCTACGCCATTCAGCGCGTCAACCTTTCCCGGCGGCTTGGTGACGGACATACCCTGGTAGCACACAAGATTGGCCTGACCTCGCAGCCCATGCAAACCCTGCTCGGCGTGGACGAACCCGATTTCGGCTACATCCTCGACGACATGGTGCTGACCAACGGGGAAGCCGTGGCCGCATCCCGCTTCTGCGCGCCGCGGGTCGAGCCCGAAGTCGCTTTCCTGCTGCGCAAGCCCCTGCACGGACCCGGGGTCACCGTCGACGACGTCTACGCCGCCACCGAGGCCGTGGCGCCTGCACTGGAGATCGTGGACAGCCGGATTGCAGACTGGAAGCTGACCTTGACCGACACCATCGCCGACAACGCCAGCTCCGGCGCCGTGGTCCTCGGCGACTGGGTGCCTTACGGCGACGAGATCAACCTGCCAACATCGCAGGCGTCGTTGTGGCTGAACGGAACTGAAATCGACACCGACCTGGGAGCGGCGGTGATGGGCGATCCGGCCGCCGCGGTCGCCTGGCTGGCCAACGCCTTGGCGCCCCTCGGCACCGAAATCCTGGCCGGCCAGTTCATCATGTCCGGATCGTTCACCACGGCCGCGTTTGTCCACGCCGGCGATCACGCCGAGACCACCATCAGCGGCCTGGGCACCGTTTCCCTGCACTTCACCTAAGGAAAGCCATGACACAGCAAGGCAATTGGCCGGTGGCCATCATTGGATCGGGAAACATCGGTACCGACCTGATGATCAAAATTCAGCGTAGCGATGGCCCGTTGGCTGTCGCGGCCATGGTGGGCATCGACCCCGACTCCGACGGTCTTGCTCGCGCCGCCAGCATGGGCGTGCCGATCACTGCCCGCGGTGTCGACGGTCTGCTGGCGATGCCGCACTTCGGCGAGGTAAGGCTGGTCTTCGATGCCACCTCCGCAGACGCGCACCGG
>JAFAID010000411.1 GCA_019236925.1 Mycobacterium sp.
ATCCGGGTGGCCTGGAATAGTTGAGCCAGGGCACGCAGCTGCCCCGCGACGTTCGTCGTGCGAGCAGTCGTGTCTGATTGAGCTTTGGAGGTTTGAGTCGTGGAGGGTAATCGATGACATCAGCAGGCGGGCCGCCCCCGGGCGCCAGCGGTTACTCGGGTCCGGGCGGGCCCACGACGGCTCCGGCGCACGCGGCACCGTCCGGCGGCGGCAATGGACTGGCCGCCGAGGTGCACACCCTTGAACGAGCCATCTTCGAGGTCAAGCGGATCATCGTGGGTCAGGACCAGCTCGTCGAGCGCATGCTCGTCGGCCTGCTGTCCAAGGGCCATGTGCTGCTCGAAGGCGTGCCCGGCGTGGCCAAGACTTTGGCCGTGGAGACCTTCGCCCGAGTGGTCGGCGGGACGTTCGCACGCATCCAGTTCACCCCCGACCTGGTGCCCACCGACATCATCGGTACCCGCATCTACCGGCAGGGCAAGGAAGAGTTCGACACCGAGCTCGGCCCGGTGGTGGTCAACTTCCTGCTCGCCGACGAGATCAACCGCGCCCCGGCGAAGGTGCAGTCCGCACTGCTAGAGGTCATGCAGGAACGTCAGGTGTCGATCGGCGGCAAGAGGTTCCCGCTGCCCAACCCGTTCCTGGTGATGGCCACGCAGAACCCGATCGAGCACGAGGGCGTCTACCCGCTGCCGGAGGCGCAGCGGGACCGCTTCCTTTTCAAGATCAACGTCGGCTATCCCTCACCGGAGGAAGAGCGCGAGATCATCTACCGGATGGGTGTGCGGCCGCCGGAGCCCAAGCAGATCCTGAACACCGGTGATCTGCTGCGGCTGCAGGAGATCGCCGCGAACAACTTCGTTCACCACGCACTGGTCGACTACGTGGTGCGTGTCGTCACCGCCACCCGTTACCCCGAACAGCTCGGGATGACCGACGTCAAGAGCTGGGTCTCGTTCGGCGCATCGCCGCGTGCCTCGCTGGGCATCATCGCGGGGGCGCGCTCGCTGGCGTTGGTGCGCGGTCGCGACTACGTGATCCCGCAAGACATTGTCGAGGTCATTCCCGACGTGCTTCGGCATCGGTTGGTGCTCACCTATGATGCGCTCGCCGACGAAGTCTCGCCGGAGATCATCATCAACCGGGTGCTGCAGACCGTTGGCATGCCGCAGGTGAATGCTGTTCCACAACAAGGGCATTCGGTTCCGCCGGCAATGCAGGCCGCGGGCGCGGCTAGCGGTCGGTGACCGATCCCAAAGAGCCGGCGGCGATCCATCCGCCGTCGATGCAGCGCGGGCAGATCGACGACCCCAAGCTGTCGGCTGCCCTGCGCACGCTCGAGCTCACGGTCAAACGCAAGCTCGACGGTGTCCTGCACGGCGACCACCTCGGCCTGATCCCGGGTCCGGGATCAGAGCCGGGGGAGTCACGCGAGTACCAGCCCGGTGACGACGTCCGCCGGATGGACTGGGCGGTCACCGCGCGCACTACCCACCCGCATGTCCGGCAGATGATCGCTGACCGCGAACTGGAGACCTGGCTGGTGGTCGACATGTCCGCCAGCCTGGACTTCGGCACAGCCGTCTGCGAGAAGCGTGACGTGGCGGTGGCGGCGGCCGCCGCGATCACCTTTCTCAACAGCGGCGGAGGAAACCGGCTGGGCGCACTGGTTGCCAACGGCGAGACCATGATTCGGGTACCGGCACGCTCCGGACGCCAACACGAGCAGACACTGTTGCGCACCATCGCCACCGCACCCAAAGCTCCGGTAGGGGTGCGCGGGGATTTGGCGGTGGCGATCGACGCGTTGCGCCGTCCGGAACGCCGCCGCGGGATGGCCGTGATCATCAGCGACTTCCTCGGCCCGATCAACTGGATGCGTCCGCTGCGCGCCATTGCCGCGCGCCATGAGGTGCTCGGCATCGAGGTGCTCGACCCCCGCGATGTGGAGTTGCCCGACGTCGGCGACGTCATCCTGCAGGACGCCGAATCGGGTGTCACCCGCGAGTTCACCATCGACGCGCAGCTGCGCGATGACTTCGCCAAGGCGGTCGCGGCCCACCGCGCCGACGTGGAGCGCACGATGCGCAGCTGTGGGGCGCCGCTGTTGTCGTTGCGCACCGACCGGGACTGGATCGCCGACATCGTCCGTTTCGTCGAATCCCGCCGCCGCGGCGCACTGGCGGGTCGCCAGTGACGTCAGCGGACACACATATCAAGACGGGTCTGTTATGACATTGCCGTTGCTCGGGCCGATGACGCTGTCCGGTTTCGCCCACGCATGGTTTTTTCTCTTCCTGCTGGCCGTTCTGGGACTAGTGGCGCTGTACGTCATCGTGCAGGTGGCTCGGCAACGCCGGATGCTGCGCTTCGCCAACATGGAACTGCTGGAAAGCGTCGCCCCCAAACAGCCAACCCGCTGGCGTCACCTGCCGGCCATCCTGCTGGTGTCGGCGCTGGTGCTGTTCACGATCGCTATGGCCGGACCGACGCATGATGTGCGAATCCCGCGCAACCGTGCGGTCGTCATGCTGGTCATCGACGTCTCCCAGTCCATGCGGGCCACCGACGTCGAACCCAACCGAATGGTCGCCGCCGAAGCGGCCGCCAAGGAGTTCGCCGGAGAGCTGACCCCGGGCATCAACCTCGGGTTGATCGCCTATGCAGGGACGGCGACGGTTCTGGTGCAGCCGACGACTAACCGGGACGCGACCAAAGCCGCGCTGGACAAGCTGCAGTTCGCCGATCGCACCGCCACCGGGGAGGGCATC
>JAFAID010000465.1 GCA_019236925.1 Mycobacterium sp.
CCCCGTAGGTCTTGGTCACGCTGTCCTTGATTCGCGCGATCGCCTGGTCGAGGGGCAGGACGCCGGAGATAGCGAAAAAGCATGTCTGCAGCGCGATGTTGATCCGGCCGGCCAGCCCGACCTCGCGGGCGACGGCGCTCGCGTCGATGACATACAGCCTGATGCGTTTGTCGATGATCTGCTGTTGCACTTTGCGGGGCAGTGCATCCCACACGGTCTCCGGCCGGCGTGGAGAGTTGAGTAGCAGCGCGGCCCCAGGTGCAGCGCGGTCCAGCACATCAACAGTCTCCAGGAACCGGGCGTGGTGACAGCCGACAAAGTCGGCTCGCTGCACCAGATACGGCGCCCGGATCGGATGGGGTCCAAATCGCAAATGCGAAACAGTTTGCGAGCCCGATTTTTTGGAGTCGTAGACGAAATAGCCCTGCGCATAGAAGTTCTCGCCACCGAGGATTTTGATGGTGTTCTTGTTGGCGCCTACGGTGCCATCCGAGCCGAGCCCGAAGAACAGCGCGCGCGCCGTGTCGGTGGACTCGATGTCGAAGTGCGGGTCGTAGCTGATGCTGGTGCCCGAGACGTCGTCGTCGATGCCGACAGTGAAGCGGGCTCGCGGCTGCTCGCTGGCCAGTTCGGCGAACACGCCGGCGACCATGGCAGGGGTGAACTCCTTTGACGACAGGCCATACCGCCCGCCGCACACCGTCGGCAGCTGCGACCGTTCACCTCTGCTGTATGCCTCGGACAGCGCGGAAACCACGTCGAGGAACAGCGGCTCGCCAAGTGATCCCGGCTCTTTGGTGCGGTCCAGCACGCCGACTGTGCGGACCGTGGGGGGCAGCGCGGCAAGCAGCGCTTGCACCGGGAACGGTCGGTACAGCCGCAACTGAACTACCCCGACGCGCTCGCCGCGGTCGGCGAGAGCGGCAACGGTCTCGGCCGCGGTTTGGGCGCCGGATCCCATCAGCACCAGCACCCGGTCGGCCTGCGGATGCCCGGCATAGTCGACGACGTGGAGCTGCCGCCCGGTGCGCCGCCCCAACTGCGCCATCAACTCCTCCACTACCGCAGGCACCCGCGCGTAGAACGGATTGACAGTCTCGCGAGCCTGGAAATAGGTATCCGGATTTTGCGCAGTGCCACGGATGAACGGACGCGCCGGCGACAGTGCACGGTCGCGGTGGGCCAGGATCAACTCCTCGGGAACCAGGGCTCGCAAGTCGTCGTCGGCGAGCAGCTCGATGGTGTTGAGCTCGTGAGAGGTGCGGAAGCCGTCGAAGAAATGCACAAACGGCACCCGGGTGCGCAGCGTGGCCGCTTGCGCGACCAGGGCCAGGTCGTGGGCTTCCTGCACCGAGGCCGACGACAGCAGGGCAAAGCCGGTCTGGCGCACTGCCATCACATCCTGGTGGTCGCCAAAAATCGAAAGACCCTGCGCAGCAATGGATCTCGCTGCGACATGGATCACCGCGGAGGTGAGCTCACCAGCGATTTTATACATGTTCGGGATCATCAGTAGTAGGCCCTGCGACGAGGTGAATGTCGTCGTGAGCGCTCCGCCCTGCAATGCGCCGTGCAGTGCGCCGGCCGCGCCGCCTTCGCTTTGCATCTCCACCACGGTTGGCACGGTGCCCCATACGTTGGGCCGATTCCGACTCGACCATTCATCGGCAAGCTCAGCCATCGGCGAGGACGGGGTGATCGGGTAGATGCAGCACACCTCGTTGAGCCGATACGCCACCGACACCGCCGCCTCGTTGCCGTCTACCGTGGCGCGCGTCATTTCGGCTCCGGCACCATCTCGATGGCGTGCACCGGACACTGCTCGAAGCAGGCAGCACAACCGGTGCATCGCTGGTAGTCGAAGCGGTAGCGGTGTCCTGGCCCGAGTTTGATCACTGCGTCCTCGGGGCAGGCACCGAGGCAGCCATCGCACTCGAAGCAGTTGCCGCAGGAAAGGCACCGGCCCGCCTCGAACCTTGCGTCCTCGGCCGACAACCCACCGACGATCTCATCGAATCCGCCAATCCGTTGTGCCGGAGCCAGTTCAGGCTGCCGGCGACGGCCCGCGTCACCGAAGTACCACAGGTGCAGGTCGTCGAAGCCGGCAGTCGGATGTTTGGGCCGCCGCTGCGTCGGCGCACCGCGCAGCCATTCGTCGATGTAATGAGCCGCCTTCTTGCCGTGGCCCACTCCGACAGTGACGGTGCGTTCGCAGGGCACCATGTCGCCGCCGGCGAACACTCCGGGGCAGCCGGTCATCAACGTCCGCGAGACCCGCACAGATCCGTCGTCGTCGAACTCCACTCCGGGCAGGCTCCGCATGAACGCCGACTCCGTCTGTTGTCCCAGCGCCATAATCACGGTGTCGGCGGCGAGCGTCTCGAATTGTCCGGTCGGCATCGGACGCCCCGATTCGTCGAGCTGCATCAGCTCCACCTGCAATTCGGGGCCGTCGAAGGCAGTGATGGTGCGTAACCAGTTGATCCGCACACCTTCCCGCTCGGCCTCCTGGACCTCTTGCTCGTGAGCCGGCATGTGAGCTTGGGTCCGGCGGTAGATGATGACGGTGTCCTCGGCGCCCAAGCGGCGGGCAACACGGGCGGCGTCGATCGCGGTGTCGCCGCCCCCGTACACCGCGACGTGCCGACCGAGGTTGGGCCGTTGGCCCGAGGCGACGCCGCGCAGGAACGACACCGCATCCAGCAGCGAGCCGGCGTCGGTTGCAGGGATGTCGACCCGCTTGGCGAGATGGGCGCCCACCGCCACGAACACCGCGTCGAACTTTCCGGCTTGGCGTTCGGCGGCGAGATCTTCGACCCGGTGCCCGCACGTCAACTGCACCCCCAGCGCGGCGATGCGTCCCACCTCGACGTCCAAGATGTCGCGCGGCAGCCGATAGTTGGGAATGCCGTAGCGCATCATCCCGCCCGGCTCTGCTCCGGCGTCGCGGACCTCGACCTGATGCCCAAGCCGCGCAAGGTGATAGGCGGCCGACAGTCCGCTCGGTCCAGCGCCCACGACGAGCACCCGTTTACCCGTCGGCTGCGGCGGCGACTCGAGCTGCCAGCCCTGATCGCGGGCGGTATCGCCGAGGAATCGCTCCACTGCGTGAACCGAGACCGCGCCGTCGAGATGCGCGCGGTTGCAGACTGATTCGCAAGGGTGGTAGCAGACGCGGCCGTGGATGGCGGCAAAGGGATTGTCAGCAACCAGCTGACGCCAGGCCTGCTCATGGCGGCCGGTCCGGGCGTGGGCAAGCCATGCTTGGATGTTCTCCCCCGCCGGGCAAGCCGCGTTGCACGGCGGCAGCAGATCCACATAAATCGGCCGCCGGTCCCGGTCCGGGCCCGCGCGGGGCTGCCCGTGCAGCAGATCCGGCAGAGCCGTCACATCGCCACGTGGCGTGCCATGCTCGCTCACCTAGCTCACGCTACGACGGCCCTCGCCGGCTTTGGAGCGTCGTTCGGCCCCTAAGTCGAGGACTTCTGACCCTGCTCACGGTTGCAAGCAAAGGTGCACAGTGACGTCATGGAGCACCTGTCCGCGCTAGATGCAAGTTTCTTGGAGGCCGAGGACTCCGATCCTCATGTGAGCCTGGCAATTGCGGGGGTATCGATCGTGGCGGGGCCGGTGCCGCCGTACGAGGAGGTGGTCTCGGCTTTCGCCGAACGGGTAGCCAAGGTTCCGCGCTGCAGGCAAGTGCTGCGCACCCATCCGCTCGATCTCGGCTCACCTGAATGGGTGGACGATCCGCACTTTGACATCTCGCATCACCTGCACCGCGTCGCGCTGGCCGACCCCGGCGATGACGCCGAGCTGTTCCGGATGATCGCGACGGTCATGCAGTTTCGGCTCGACCGTGAGCGTCCACTGTGGGAGTGCTGGATCATCGAAGGCCTCGACGACAACCGGTGGGCCGTCATGATGAAACTCCACCACTGCATCGCCGATGGCATCGCCACCACGCAGATGCTTGCCAAGCTCAGCGATATCAGCGGCGGCGATACCTTCGCGAAAAAAATACGCGCCGCCAAGGACCCGGATAGGCCTGCGCTGCGTTTCCCGTCGATCACCATGAACCCGTTGACCTTGCTGGGCGGCTTTTGGCGGACGGCGGTCGGCGCGGCCACCGCCGCCGAACACGCTGCGGTGGGTGCGGCCGAACTGACCGCGAGCCTGCTGAGTTCACCGCCCGCATCCTCGCTGACCGGACCGGTGACCACGATGCGGCGCTACAGCGCTGCGAGGGTCCGGCTCGCCGAGATGGAGAAGGTCTCCCGAGCCTTCGATGTGACGCTCAACGACGTGGCGTTGGCGGCGATCACCGACAGCTACCGCAACCTTCTGCTCAGCCGCGGTGAACAGCCCCACCATGATTCGCTGCGCACCCTGGTTCCGGTGTCGGTACGGTCGATTAAGGACTTCCACCAAACCGGCAACCAGGTTTCGGCGATGCTGCCGTTATTGCCCATCGACGAGGCGGACCCGGTTAAACAATTGGAACTCGTACACTCCCGGCTGACGACGGCCAAGGGCAGTGGTCAGCGTGAAGGCGCCACCGCATTCATGGCGGCGGTCAACAACATCCCGTTCCACTTCTCGGCGCGGACGATTCGACTGCTGGCCCGGTTGCCGCAACATGCCGTGACCGCGTTAGCCACCAACGTTCCCGGCCCTCGGGGTCGGCAGCAGCTGATGGGACGCGCGGTGCTGGAAATCCTGCCGGTACCGCCGATTGCGCTCCAGCTGCGCACCGGTATTGCGATGGTGAGCTACGCCGACAGTTTCGTCTTCGGTATCACCGGCGACCACGACACCGCAGCCGACATCGACCAACTCGCCGCCGGCATCGAGCATGCGGTGGCGCGGCTGGTGGCCATCAGCCGAACACGCCAGCGCAAACGCCAACGGGTCAACGCAGTTCGGAGCGCATAGGCGCGTTACCCAATTCTGACCACCAGCCGGGTCATCCACCCGCCAACAATATGACCTTGTCCTCCAGCCAGATGACTTTGGTCTCTGGTCGGCTCAAACGGTCGGCCGAAGAATTAGTCAGTGAAGCAATACCGAGGCCCTCTCAGGCTTCCCCAGAGAGGAATCGTCGATGGCTCAGTCAAAGTCGCCGCTCTCTTTTTCCACGTGGCGCAAGATCGCCATGGCCACTTGGCGCCCCCGGAAAGACCCGATGATTTGGGCCACGGCAGATATTGAAGCTTGCCGGCTATTGGAATACATCGATCGGGTTCGTCACGCCACCGGACAGCACGTCACTCCGGCCCATCTGGTCGGCCGAGCCGCCGGCAAGGTCTTCGAAGCCCTGCCGGGACTCAACGGCCGCGTCGCGTTCGGCAGCTTTCTGCCCTCACCCACCATCGACTGCTTCTTTGTCATCTCGCTGAGGACCGATCCGGTAACCGGTGCCGAAGCGGTCGGCACCGACCTATCCGGCGCCGTCGTGCGCCGGGTCAATGAAAAGGCGCCGTGGAGCATTGCCAAGGAGCTGGCCGACCGTGCCGCGCGCATCCGCCATGACGACGACCCGCAGTTCAAGCGGGCCAAGGCGATGGTCAAGGGACTGCCGCCGCTACTGCTTCGCCAAGTGCTCGACGCGCTCGGCTTCGTGACTGAAACCCTCCAGTTGCCAGTGCCTTTCATGGGCGTGGAGGCTCGGCCCTATGGCTCCATACTGGTTA
>JAFAID010000467.1 GCA_019236925.1 Mycobacterium sp.
TGCGGGGCGGGATCCTGATCCCGGCGCGCTGGGTCGGCTACCCGCCCTACCACGACCGTCGCTACGACAAGGTCTGGGCCGCCTGCCAGGACCTGCAGATGCCGGTACACACCCACTCCGGTCCCGCCCCGCAGGAGGAGTACGGAGGGCACCTGGGCATCTATGTAACCGAGGTGCGCTGGTGGGGGGCCCGGCCCCTGTGGTTCGCGTTGTGGTCGGGCGTGTTCGAGCGCTTCCCCGGGCTGCGATGGGGGGTCACAGAGTGCGGTGCCTTTTGGGCCAACGATCTTCTCTGGCTGATGGACACACGGTATCTACGTGAGCACTCGGCCAAAAAGATGAGCCATCTGATGGAGGGCGATCTGACGATGCCGCCCTCGGCCTACTTCGATCGGAACTGTTTTATCGGGGCCACGACCACGGAGCGCAGAGAGCTGGCGCGGCGCTACGAGATCGGCGTATCAAACATGCTTTGGGGCAACGACTTCCCCCATCCGGAGGGGACCTGGCCGCACACCCGCGAATGGCTGCGCCGCTCCTTCTGGGACATCCCCATCGAGGAGACCCGGCAGATGCTGGGCCTCGCAGCAGCCGAGGTGTACAACTTCGATCTGCCGGCTCTCGCTGCCCTGGCCGAACGCATCGGCCCGACCCCTGAGGACCTCGGCCAGGACGATGCGGTGAGTGTGCCCAAGTGGGCGGCGGCCCGCCGGACCGGACGCCACTGGCTGACGGACGCGGAGCCCATCCCCGACCTGGTGCAGAACTGAGCAATGCAAACCAAGGAAACCGAAGTTCGCCGATGGAGGAGAACGACGCTGCGTGCTCAGCGGCATCGCGAGCCCGTGCGCGGGAGATCGAAAGAGACGACGCGTTCGGCTAGTCACACGCGATTACCGCGCCAGCGAAGGACGTCGAGGGCAACCGCGACTTCGACGCTGGAATCGGCGAGCGGCCGGGGCAGCAGTTCATCCGCGCGGGCGAGCCGGCGCAGCAGAGTGTTGCGGTGTGTGTAGAGGCGCTGCGCAGCCCGTGAGGCGTTACATTGCGATGCAACGAATGTCCTTACAGTGTCGCGTAACTCGGACCCGGCGGACTCGAGATCGCCAAGTGTGTATTTGACGAACTCGGCGGCACGGTCGGTGTCGGCGGTAATCAGCGCGACGAGCTGGACGTCGGGGAACCGCGCGATCTGTTGCGGTGAATGCAACCGTGCCATCAGCTGCTGCGTGGTGATCGCATCGAAATGACTGCGCCGAAATCCGTCGACACCATTGGCCGTCGGTCCGATCGCGACGCGGACGTCGGGCGTCGTGCCGACCGACCGCAGCAATGCGTCGGTGTCGACAGTGCCTGCCACCCAGACCCACCGCGTCGCTGCACTGGGCAGCGCGCTCAGCAAGCGGACGGCGCCCGCGGCATGCCCGACGGCCTCGGCTGCCCTGTCGAGTCGGGCCAAGTCGCCGCCTGGCTCGTCGGTCCAGATGACGGCGGCGGTGTGTGGTCCAGTCAGCGCGTAGCCGAGTCGTCTCTCGGCGCGGCGGCGGGGGATGGGTGCGCCGTCGAGAATCAGCGCGACGGTCTCGCGACGCTCGGCGTGCGTGCCGCGGGTGAGTTCGTCGCGCTCCAGATCGATCTGGGCCGCGATGGCCGCTAGCGTGGCGTCGACGAATGCGCTGATCGAGCGGGAGCACACGTCGAGGAGCTCGTGCAGTTCGGCCGGATCAGACGTGAGCTCGAAGGCGATTTCCATCAGCCGCCGCCAGGCCACCCCTTCGCCGACCCGGTACCCGTCCAGCGCGAACGCGTCGAGTCCCCGCCGGACCAGTCCCCGCGCGATGTTCATCGGCTCCGGCCCCGCGTTCGGCGGCACCGGCGCCCCGGGATCGCGGACATTGGCGGTGGCCCAGAACAGCAGGTTAGCCAGGTTGCTCCGGCTCACCGCGGAGGCGAGTTCCGGGTCCGCCGCGATCACCGGGTTGGCGCCGAGCACAGCGTCGTCGAGCTCTTCGAGCCACTCCGGACGCGCATTGACGGTGATCTGTGCAGCCTGCCGAATCAGCTCCGTGACCCGCGACGATGGACGTTTCGACGTCATC
>JAFAID010000564.1 GCA_019236925.1 Mycobacterium sp.
TCAGGCGGTACTGACCCAGGTCTCGGCGTCAAGGGCTTCCAGCACCGGCGACGGTCCGGACAATTGCAGCACATCGATGGGGCGGGCACCGCCGAGGTAGCTGTTGGCGCTTTCGAGCCACGTTGCGGCGGCGGTTTCGCCCCAGACCAAGCGTGCCCGGGCGAGCACGTGCTCGAGGTCGATGAGTAATGGCGCGGCGGCCGGACCGGGCCGCTCGTCGCCTTTAATCCATCGCGACGGCTGCGAGCGATTCACGCCGACCAGTTCAGCGAGCTGCGCGCCGCCGAAGGCGTCGGCCAGATAGCGGACGCGGGCGGCGGATAAGGGGTCGTCAGCGGCTGATCGCGCTGCCGTTCGGTTAGGCTTTGGCTGTGCTGTCGCGGGCATGCCACTATCCTACCCAACAAATACGTTGGGCAGTAGCGCCCCTGTAAGCCCTGGTGCGGTTGGTCGCCTACACCCAGTACGCCACCCGGGCGCGGTATTGGCGCATCGCGAAAGCCGCCAGCACCCAACCGATCACGGTCAGCCCGACCACCACCGCCCAGTGCCGAAGCTCTTGGTGCGAGCCCAGCAGCGGAGCCCGCACGATATCCAGGTAATGCAGCAGCGGATTCAGCTCGACGATCGTCGCCCACTGTCCGGCACCCTGCTGCCGCAACGTGTCGTCGTTCCAGATGATCGGCGTCATGAAGAACAGCAACTGCACGATGGAAAACAGCAGCGGGCCGATGTCGCGGAAACGCGTCGCCAGGATGCCGAAACACAGTGACACCCACACGCAGTTGAGCACGATCAGCCCCAACGCCGGGATCACCGAAAGGTCTGCCCACGACCAGGGTTTGGGGTAGATGATCGCGATGACGACGTAGATGACGATGTTGTGCGCGAACAAGATCATCTGCCGCCACACCAGCCGGTAAACGTGGACGCTCAGCGGCGTCGGCAATTGTTTGATCAATCCCTCGTTGGCGACGAACACCTCGGCGCCCTCCAGGATCGAGGCGTTGATCAGGTTCCAGATGATCAGGCCGAGCGTGACGTACGGCAGATGCACCGACAGCTGGAGGTGGAACAGCTTGGAATACAGGCCGCCCATCGCGACCGCCGTAGTGCCGGTCGCGATCGTGATCCAGAACGGCCCGAGCACCGAGCGGCGGTACCGCTGCTTGATGTCCTGCCAACCCAGATGTAGCCACAACTCGCGGCGCCGATAGCCATCGACCAAATCACCCCAGGCGCGGGTCATCGTCTTCGACTGGGCGGCAGCATCGATGACCGTCATGAGCTTTCGGGCCTTCCGAACTTTTCCCGTCGCCCCAACCGGCGCAGCCGCAACCACTCCAGCAGACCCTTCGGGTCGCGGCGGGACACCAGGAAGAACCAGCCGAACCGCAACCATTCCTGGAACAGCAGCTTGCGCAGACCCGGCTGCGCCAACAGGTAGCCACGGTTGCGGTAGGTGAAGTACCGCTTGGTCGCATCGTCGGGATATTGGGTGTGCATCCGCCCACCGAGAATCGGCTTGAATTCGCTTGTGCCACAAGGATGCAGGTAAGCGGTGTTCAAGCAGGTTCCGAACGCCAAGCCGGACCGGACCAGTCGGCGGTGCAGCTCAACCTCGTCGCCGCGGACGAACAGCCGCAGGTCCGGCACACCGATCGACTCGAACGTCGACGCTGCAAACAGCGCACCGTTGAACAGCGATGCGATACCCGGCAGCAGATCCTGATCCGGCGCGGTGCGCAACTCGCTGACCGACCTGCGCCAGACCAGCCCGCGGCGCAGCGGAAACGCCAGCCGCGCAGGGTCATCGACGTTGCACACCATCGGTGACACCTCGGCCAACCGGTGCTTCTCGGCGCAGGCCAGCAGCGTCGCCAGCACTTCACTGTCTTCCGGGTGGCCGTCGTCGTCGGCCAGCCATACCCAATCAGCGCCGGCGGCTAGCGCATGCAGGATGCCGAGCGCGAAACCGCCTGCGCCACCGAGGTTTCGGTGTGACGGCAGATATATCGTCGGGATCGGTTGACCGTCCACCAGATCGCGAACACGGTCTTCGCTGGCGTTGTCGACCACGATCAGCCGGTCCGGCAGCCGGCTCTGGGTGGTCAGCACATCCAGCGACTTGGCCAGTTCGTCGGGACGCCGGTGAGTCACCACGACGGCGCACACGATAGTCATGTGCGTGGGCTCTGGGTCTCGGCGAGGACGTCACGCACGTGCCGCGCAGCGTCTTCGCCTTCGTAGGCGCGCACGACATCCTCGATGCTGCCGGTGAGTTTGATGACGCCGTGGTCGATCCACATCGCCGTCTTGCACAGCCGCGCCAAGAATTCGTTGGAATGGCTGGCGAACACCAGGATTCCCGAACGCTCGACCAGCCGCTGCAGCCGGGTCTGCGCCTTCTTGAGGAAATCGGCGTCGACGGCACCGATCCCCTCGTCGAGCAACAGGATCTCCGGGTCGATGCTGGTGACCACGCCCATCGCCAACCTCACCCGCATACCGGTGGAGTAGGTCCGCAGCGGCATCGACAGGTAGTCGCCGAGTTCGGTGAACTCCGCGATCTCATCGACCTTGGTCAGCATCTGCTTGCGGGTCTGACCGAGGAAGAGGCCGCGGATGATGATGTTCTCGTAGCCGGAGATCTCGGGGGCCATCCCGACGCCCAGATCGAACACCGGCGCCACCCGGCCGCTGACCGCTGCGGAACCGCGCGTCGGCTCATAAATGCCCGAAAGTAGCCGCAGCAGCGTCGATTTCCCGGCGCCGTTGTGGCCCACCAGCCCGACCCGGTCGCCCAGCTCCAACGACATCGTGATGTCCCGCAGCGCCTCGATGACCACCACGTTGGACGCGTTGCGCCCGATCGTGCCACCCAGGAAGGTCTTCTTGAGCGAGCGCGATTTGGCGTCGAAGATGGGAAAC
>JAFAID010000182.1 GCA_019236925.1 Mycobacterium sp.
GACCTCGCTGAGGAAGCGGTCGAAGTGCGGGGAGATGTGTGAAGCCTCGACGTTGATCACCGCGTCGAAGGATTCGTCCGGAAACGGCAGGTTCTCAGCGTCGCCGTGCACGAAGTCCAGGCCCGGCAGTTTGTGCCTTTCTTTGCAGAATTCGACTCCGGCAGCGTTGAAGTCAAGCCCGGTGTAGGAGGCCGGCTTCAACGTGCGCGTCAGGTATGAGGCGCCGCCCCCGTGACCAGAACTGCATTCCAGGACTTTCTTGCCGCTGATATCGGCTTGAGTCGCGGTCTGGTGGTAGAGCTGAATGCTGTACCGGTTGGGCTCGTCGGATTCGTCCAGCGGCAGGCCCAACGGCGGATCTTCCTCGTAGCCCCAGTTCAGAAATTGGACATCGTCCTGCCGACCGAGGCGGCGGGTCATCATCGGGTACCAGTACCGGAAGATTTTCTTGTACGTCGCCGTCGACCCGATGCGGTAGACCAGGCCTACACCGACTTTGTCCAAGGATGGGCTGCGAACCATGCTGGAAGTATGGCACAGCATCACATGCGGCGGCTGTGGCATGGCAGTTTTGACAACGTGATTGGACAACTGCCAAATACAGCCAACCGCACAACAGCCTGATGTGTTGTGCCGCAGAGGATTTAGGCAGCCGAAGCCCGACTCGGTAGATGCGCGCGCTGCGGCTCGCTGCGATACCGCGATGAATAGCCGTTGATTTTGCAAATACGCCACATCAACAGCGCGAAGGGGTTCATCAAACCCAGGTCGTGGCACAGCATCCGGATGTCGGCGAACATGTCGCGTAGCGGTTGCCCCGTGTCGGGTGCGCCGGAGAACAACTCCTTACGCACCGACCGCGGGATGTCGAACTGCCTGAAGAACCTTCGTGGCGGCACGACCATCGCCTGGCCCAGCATCCGCATCACGACCGGCACATACAGCGACAACCAGAATCGGCTGAGCAGCGGCATTTGCGGGACACGCTTGTGCAAGTATGCGTGAGCAAACGAGATGTGGCGGGCCTCTTCAGCGACGTGGATCGCTATCAGGTTCTCCATGATCGGATGCACCGACCTGGGCTGAGGCTCGCGTAACAGGTTTGTCTGTAGGTGATCGAACGGCACCTCGCCGGCCAAGACCCCGAAAAAGAACGCGTTCGGTAGTGGACCCGCGTAGAGCGGGACCAGCGGCGACAGCAAGCGCAGCCAACGGGGCATCCCCGGAACGTCGACGCCGATGCGGTTCACGACCTCTTGAAACATCAGGCTATGGCTGCATTCTTCGATGGATTCGTGCACGCAGTAGCGGTATTCGGGTGATCCGTTGGGCACCCAGAACGTGTAATGCATCAGACCGCGGACGAGAATGCCCTCGAACTGCATACCGACCTTCGCCATGTTGGCCTGCCGCCACATGCCGATCGCGATCTGCTTGTCCAGCGGTTGCGCCCGGTACCACGGATGGTTTCCGAGCGGATCGGTCGCCGACAGCGCCCAGCGTGGGTCGTTCTCCATGACCGAGAACTCCGGCGCCTTCCAGTCGATGTCGGTATACGGATTGAAGTGGCGCGCGGAAGCCTCCGACAGGGTGGCAAGGGTTGCAACGTACTCGGCGTCATCGCTGACGTCCATGTTGCGTTTCCACCGCTTGACCATGCGTGTCAAAGCCAACAGCAGCATCAGGCTCACCAGTACAAAGGCGCCCAATAGCCAGCAGGTATTGCCCCCTACGGCCGGCAATCCGAACCTCCCCTCTGGCGCTCGCGTGTGGCACATGCGCTTCGTTGGGCAGAGTTGAGTCCAAATTTTACCGGGGGCAAGTTGAAAGACCTAGCACAACGGCCTCATTCTGATGACCATCTTGACTTGACCCCCGACCCGACCGTCCCCACCTTCAGTTGTGCCTCCGAGCGGCCAATTTGCCTGCAACAGGCGACTGCCCCCAGCCGTTTCTTGACCGCTCAGCTCCCTAGGTTACGGGATCAGGTCCGCGATGTTGAGGAGGGTGCCTTCCACCGCGTCTGTGATCGGTCCGGCACCCAAGAACAGCGCGAACGGGATCAACGCGACGTCAGCGGCGATCGGATCACCGATCGCGCCGAGGAGGTCGCCGGCGCCAAGCTGGTCGCTGAACAAAGATGCGTCGAATGCCGGGAGTGAGGTTGTCAGCGCATTGATGGTGTCTGCGATGGGCAGTAGAGCCGCGTAATCAGCGGAAAGCGTGCTGGCGAGATCGTTGACGAGATCGGCCGGTGGCGAGAGCAAAGTCGCGTCGGAAACGGGAAAACTTCCGCCGAGGAGCGCCTGGGTGAGTTCCAACGACGTCGGCTGCAGGGTGTCGATGAGCCCGGACGAGGAGGCCGCATCCACGAGCGGCGCCAACGTCGGGTTGTCCAGCAGCGAGGGGATTTGGTAGTTGTCCGGATTTTCCAGATCGGCGATGGCTGCCTGGATGCCTTGCGGCACCCCGTTCACCAGGGCGGTCAAGATATCGGACCAGTTGAGATCGGTCGGGAACGGATCGAACGGGGTGGGCACGTTGGCCGGCCCCTGGCTCCAGCCGTCGGCAATGCTGCCGTAACCCAGGTTGACCAGCACCGTCACATCAGGTTGCAGCAGGTCCGCGAGCGGATTGCCGACGAAGGGGATCAACCGCAGCGGATCCAGCAGCGGCAGATCCTGGACACCGATCATGTAGTAATCGGTGAGCGTGCCGCCCGCAGACTGGAGCGTCTCCAGCGGAATGGCGTTTTGGATCTGCCCCGGGTCGAGGTCCAGGTAGGTGAGGTGCTCGTAGATCATGCCCGCGAAGGCGTTCAGGTCGGACAGCGGATCGATCGGATACTGCGGGAAGTCGGCGAAGCCGTCGTATTCCAGCGTGTAAATGTCGGTCGGGTAGAGGTCATCGGGCGTCGGATTGCCGAACGTGACGCCGAAACTGGGAACAGTTAGGTCGCTGGAGGGGAAGTCGGACAGATCGAAGCGTTCGAGTAGGCCCCCGTTGGGAGCCGCGGTATCGCCGACCAGGACGAAGTGCACGTCATCACTCGGCACGCCGTCGGCCTGCAGTTGCTGCATCGTGAAGGTGGATAGGGCGGAGCTCTGCGAATACCCGAAAACCACGACAGGGTTCGCGGCGTCCACGTTTCCGTCGGCGATTCGGCCCGTGATCGCGCCGTCCAAGATCTGGGCTCCTTGAGCCTCGGAAGCGTCGGCGGTCAGGCTGTTGACGCCGGTGGTCGGATAGAAGCCTTCAGGGGTGTCCAAAGCTTGCGGGGTGCCGGTGAAGTCGCGGGGCTGCAGATACAGCGTGTCGGCGGCATCCAGATAACTCCGCTGCACTGAATCTATTGCACAATGGTTCAATTGATCGGCTCGCGCACCCTCAATCGGGTGACAGCCGGTCGTCTTGGTGAGACGGAAGGTACCGTCTAATGCTTATGGGTGAGGATCAGTTCGATGTCATCGTCGTCGGGGCGGGCTTCGGCGGAATCGGCGCGGCAATCCAGCTCAGCCGGCTGGGCTATGACAACATCCTGATCGTCGACCGCGAAGACGATCTGGGTGGAACGTGGCACGTCAACCACTACCCGGGCCTCGCTGTCGATCAACCGTCGCCCACGTTCTCCTACTGGTTTGAGCCCAACCCGCATTGGTCGCGGATGTATGCGCCCGGTGCCGAACTGAAGCGCTACGCCGTGGATGTCGCCGAAAAGTACAACGTGCGCCGCTTCATGCGGTTCAACACCACCGTTGAGGGCGCCCGCTGGGATGAGGACGCCCAAGTCTGGCGGCTTGCCATCGCCGGTGGTGAGACGTTGAGCGCGCAGTTTTTGATCGCCGCCACCGGCTTCCTCTGCCAGCCGAGCACCCCGGACATCCCTGGCATCGAAACGTTCGCCGGACGCATGCTGCACACCGCCCAGTGGGATGACAGCGTTTCGCTCGCCGGTCGTCGGGCCGCAGTCATCGGAACCGGTTCCACTGGTGTGCAGGTCGTTCCGGAGCTGGCCAACGAGGTCGCCGAGCTGACGGTGTATCAGCGCACGCCGATCTGGGTGCTGCCCAAGGTCGATGTTCCGTTCCCCCCAGTGGTGCAACGGCTTTTCGCCAAGGTGCCGCTCACCCAGCGCACGGTGCGGTGGTACACCGACACCATTCTGGAATTTTCCATGGTCATCACGATGTGGAAGTACCGGTACTTCAAGCTGGTCAACAAGGCCATCTCACGATTCTCCAGGTTCTACCGGTTGCTGTTGGTCCGCGACCGCGAGCTGTCGCGGAAGCTCAACCCGGACTTCGACTTTGGGTGCAAGCGTCCGACGATCTCAAATACTTATTACCGCGCGTTCACCAAACCGCATGTGCATCTGGAAACCAACGGCATCGAGCGGATCGAGCCCGACGGCATCATCGCCAGGGACGGTACCAAACGGCTCGTCGACACCCTGGTTCTCGCAACGGGATTCGATGTGTGGGAGGCCAACCTACCCGCGATCGAGGTGATCGGGCGGGAGGGCCGCAACCTCGGAAAGTGGTGGCGAGAAACGCAATTCCAAGCCTACGAGGGCATTTCCATGCCGCACTTCCCGAACTTCTTGTCGATGGCGAGCCCATACGCGTGGGTGGGATTGTCGTGGTTCAACACGGTGGAATACCAGATGCGCCACATGGATCGGCTGTTTGGTGAAGTCCAGCGCCGCGGCGCCCGCACCTTCGAGGTCACCGAAGAGGCCAATGCCCGCTTCCTGGCCCGGATGACCAAGCTGCTGGAAGACTCGGCATTCGAGCTCGGCAGCTGCGTGAATTCGCGGTCGTACTGGTTCAGGAACCACACCGGCAAGGGGGAGGCCCCGCTTTTCCGGCCGACGTCGGTACGCAGCGCCGTGAAGGAGCAGGAGCGATTCCCGTTGTCGGACTACGCGATAGCCTGACGTCGCTCAGTCCTTGGTGAGGCGATAAATGCGGTACTCCGCGTCTCCGCTCTTGATGACGTTGTAGATCCCCGTACCAGGCACGCCCGCGAAATGGCGGCTGAAGGGCCGGAGAAACGCCGGCAGCTGGTGGCTGATCAAGTTCCAGCGACCGCTGTGCGTTGTTGTCCAGCGAGCGCACCACGCGGTCGTTGATGACTCGTTTCGAAACTTGGCGCAATGGCACGTCGGCAAGTGCAGCATCCCAGCCGAGAAATTCGTTGCGGCCGCGGAAATCGGCGTAGAGGAAGTCTCCTCCCGGGCGTAGTACGCGGGCCACTTCGGCGAGGAAGCGGGAGAGATGAGGGTAGGCGTGCGCGGCTTCGACATTGATCACCGCGTCGAAGGATGCGTCCGGCAAAGGCAGGTTCTCGGCGTCGCACCAGCGGCGCGGTGCCCGCACCTTCGAGGTCACCGAAGAGGCCAACGCCCGCTTCCTGGACCGGATGACCAACCTGCTGGAAGAGTCCGTGGTGGCGCTCCAGGATCGCCCTGGCGTGCTCGTAGCCGTCGCGCTGGAAGGATCCAGGACGACGCGTGAGTCGCTGAGCGGAGGTGTCTCCGGGGCGTCGAAGAGGCTGGCCCTGAGGACGGCAGGTGCCGATTCACGCTCGGTCGTCGAAAGTCCGCGTAGTCGAGGGGAATAGCGTGCGTAAAAGGCGAGCATTAGGCAGGTCTGCGCCGGTGCCATCGGACCGCCGCAGATCACCGGCCACATCTTGGTAGTCCTAGACCAAGTCTTCGGCTTTGCGCTTCACCCGCACGACTGCCACCGACACCGCCCCAACGATCCGTCGTAGATGCAGCACCGTGGCGTGGGCGCCCTCGTGGACGACGTCGGTCGCTCGCGTCAATGCAAAATCCGCCCTTCGCCCGATTTCAGCAAGCATGAGGCCTTCTCGTTGATATCTGGCGTCTGCTGCCACCATTCTCTGGCATCGCGGCGAGGATGTGGCGCGGCGAGCGCCGCCGTCATGTCATGGCCAACGGACGCCGAGCACTGTC
The DNA here is from genome assembly GCA_019236925.1 of Mycobacterium sp. Classification (GTDB taxonomy): domain Bacteria; phylum Actinomycetota; class Actinomycetes; order Mycobacteriales; family Mycobacteriaceae; genus Mycobacterium. The sequence continues at coordinate 5,981 of JAFAID010000182.1, forward strand.
GACCATCAGCAGAGCGGCGCATGGTGTGAGATTCTAAAAATTGCTAGAAGGCAGCAGTCGCGGTACCGGGTATCTGTGTATCGTCGCGATGTAGTGGTTTGGCTTGCCGGCAACTGGCAAGCCGTCGTCCAAGCCCCGTTCGGAGGTCGAGCGGCCCGGTTCCTGGTTGGGCCAGGGACCCGTACGTCAGTTGGGCGTTTGGGAGGAGAAGTAGATGAGCGAAGTCGAAGACCTCGAAGTACACCACGATGGCTACCCGACACATCGGCGCAAAGTCCGCTTTGACTGGTCGAACACGCCGCTGCACTGGGTCCCCGATGACCCATTCGCCACACACTTTTGGAATGCGCTGCACCTGATACTGCCC
>JAFAID010000414.1 GCA_019236925.1 Mycobacterium sp.
CGGGCTCGGAGTTAGACAGCACTCGGGCCGCCAGGTCCGCCACTAACTAATCCGGTGCGTCGTCGAGGGATCTGATGTCCATGCCATGCCCTTTTGAGCTAGCCGGCTCATCGGGTCAGCTACCTCAGCAGGGGTCGCCATCGGGCGTCCAGTACGGCGTTCCGTCGGGCTCGATGCAGGGCGGCCTGCTCATGTCCACCTCCGCTGCCTCGCCACGGGCTATCGCTGCTTCCTCGCCACCGACCGCGATGTCGCCGCCGGGACATCCGCCCACGCCCACATGCCGGCCGTGCAGCGCAACGCAGGCGTGTGCTACTGCGGGTCCTGCTATGGGTACCGCTACCAGCCCAGCGGCCAGAATCAGCGCCGCCGCCAGACTCCTCAGTGTGTTCATCGCATGACACTAGCTCTCTACCGGTTACCGATTGCGCTCTTTACCGTTAACCATCGGCGACGAGCTGCACCCCGCGGGACCCTCAGCGGGCGCGTAGAGGGATAGCTCCCAGCGCACCAGGTCGATTCCGTCGCGGACGGCGGGGTCGTCGGGGTCGAGTCCTTCAGCCCGTGGGGCTTGGGCTTCTTCGCTTTCCATGCCTGTTTGGACGACGCGACTGCCAAGGGTTCCAAAGTGGGGCTGGCCGCCGAATCGCGGTTTGCGCCAGACGTTATCGCGCTGCGCGGCGCCTGGTCGCCGCGATCGCGCCTTGCCACACCGCCGCAACCCGGTAAACGCCTCGTCTACCCGTTCTCGTCGACGATCTGCCAGTTCCCAATGGTGGGCTGGCTTTCCGCATTCAGAACTCCAAGGCGTACGCGCGTTGCTGAGTCGCGACCCGTGGCCCATCGAGTCGTAGGCGCTCGTCGAGGAGTTCGTCGACCTGACGGCTTGACGGCTCGCCACCGTGCTCGCGGATCGACCGGCGCTGGCGTGCAGCCCGATGGTGTACGGGCCGCCCCTACGTGTTGGCTGCCGCGTCCTCGCCGGCCCCGCCGCTGTGCGCTAGGCGCTCATCGAGCAACTCGTCCATCGGTGCGGTCGGCCATGGAGCCGCCTTCGTCGCGGACCTGTGCGGGGCACGGCAGCCAGGTGAAAGCCGAGATTAACGCGCAAAGATCGGTGGTGGATTTAGCTGGCCATTTTCGGCGAGGACTGCGCTCACAGCCGATGCAGTTCTCGTTCCATTCGGGAGCTTTCAAGGAACCACAAGCGAGGCGGATAGTGTCGCGGCCGGCGAAGATCGAGCGGCGAAGCCACGAGCATTGGCCTCGGGGCCGGGGCGAGAACACGGGTCGAGTCAATCGTCGAACGGCTGGGTTGCGGCGGCACGGTGGCCCGGGTGCTTGAAAGGGCCTCGTGTTCGACGACGACGCCCGGTGCCAGTGGCATCGCAATGTCGATAAGTGGTTCAGCCGGTTCGGCGAACACTTCTTGGTCGGATGTGCTGGTTCGTGGGAGTGGTAATACAGACATGGAGCGCCTCCTAGCGCGCGCGCACGCAATTGAGTGTACGCCATCATGTGTGTCGACAATCACCTGTCACGGTTTGATAACGCTCACTGCTGCGTGCCGTTGCGTGACGTGCGGAAGCACAAGCGTGTAAGAGTGACTGCGGCAAGCAACGCCCTCTCTGACGGTAGCTTTTGATTGCGTCCGCGCAATACCATGCGTGAATGCCGGAGACGTGGTGGGAATACGTGCAGCGCATCAGCCGCGGCGCACCCCACAAAGACATCGCTGCCGCGGCCGGTGTTGACCCGTCGCGCATCACCGGCTGGAAGAACGGAGACCGGCCCAACGCACAAAACGCCGTCGGTTTCGCGCGCGCCTACGACCGCAATCCGGTGGAAGCTCTGATCGCGTCCGGCTACTTGGACCAAAGCGAAGTCAGCGGAGTGGTCGAACTGAGCGCATCGCCGGCCAGATTGTCCGCCGATGACCTGCTAGGCGAAATCCGCCGTCGTATCCGTTGACGCCCTGCCCCGAGTGCACCGTGACCGCATACCCGTGGGTGGGAGACCTGGCATAAGGGTGTAATAGCCGTACATTCTTCGGGTGGAATGCGGCACCGCCGGACCAGCACTATATGTCGGGTGCCGCGTCCTCGCCGGGCGGCCCGCGGTGCGCTAGGCGCTGATTAAGCAACTCGTCAATCAGACGACTAGACGGCTCCCCACCGTGCTCACGGATCGACCAACGCACAGCGGCCATGAGCCGCAGCTCGGAGGCGATGGTGTCGAGGTCGCGCAAGTCGCCGAAGCCTAGCGGTTGGCCCGGGGCGCGCAAGCCAGCTCGTCAGCCTAGATCCTCCACCGCGCTGGTTCGACGGTGTGGCCGCAAATCCCGCAGAGTGAACGGCAAAACACAGGTAGTCCACTACTCGTGTCAGTTGTGCGTGTACCGGCGACGATCGGAAACAGTAGCTAGTGCCCCCGACTTTAGGGGAAGCCCCACATGAATATACATCTTGAGGTCGCACTGATCGCACTGCTCGCCCCCATCGTGACCGCGGTAGTAGGTGCAGCCGGAATCTTGATGAGGGATCTGTATAACAGGCGCTCCGAGATGGGGCGCCGCAAATACGCCATGGATGACGCCGCGCAGCAGGTGACCTTCGCGGCAGAATGGTGGAAAGCCAAACAGGCGCTCGGTACCACTCCCGATGATCAGGCTGCACGTGCGATGGCCGAGTCTTGGTTGGAAGAGGCGACTTCCCGCGTCTCCGAGGCGTTGCACCCGCCTCGGAGGCCTGAGCCTGATCGTTCGGTGACGCGCCGGATTCTGTTGGCGTATCCGTTCCAGCGTTGGACGGCCCGGATCGTAAGGGTGGCCTACTATTTCCTTCTGGCGAACATGGCGTTCGCGGTGTTTGCCGCGTTGGCTATGATGGCTTCCCCAGACATGAAATTTGGCGATGCGGCTTTCTTTAGTATTTTTGAACTAGTCTTTAACGGGTTGCTGGCCTTGGGTATTCGGGCGTGGGCGGTCTGGATTGAAGATCGCCCCGCAAAACAACGAACTTCAACACAACGATCGGTACCAACTGGCGGGCTCACCGCACCGCAGCCTGGCTGGTATCCCGACCCGTCTGGTGCTCCGGGGCAACGCTATTGGGACGGTCAGCAGTGGACCGAGGTGGCGCGCCCTGGGCCCAACTTGAGCTCTGAGCCGTCATGACGGGCTGCCGGGAGTCCGGCGGTCGATGATCTAGTCACTTTGTGGAAGCGACCAAAACCACCGTCACTGCCAGTAGGGTTTATCACCGGAGCCTGTGTGTGGGGGGCGGCGGTGCACATCGGCGGCCCCGGCCACCCGCCACTGGTGCTCAAACTACTGGCGGGGTGAGCCGCATCGGCCAGCCTGTATTGGCGAGTTCGATAAGGGTGTAACCCTTGGGCATTCTTTGGAATGAAGGCTGCGCAGCGCGGAGCCGGCCCGCGCCGGGGGGTGTCGTCAGTCAAAGATATTTTGGCCTACAGTGGTCCGGCCTGTACAGCATTAAGCCTGTTGGCGCACAGCGCTAACAGGTCCCTAGTGCGCGACTACCGGGACTGAGCGACACTCCGTTCTAGCGTCCTGACCAGTGGGTTTGTTGGTCAGTCCAGAAATAGTGGACATGCACAGCGCATCCCTTTGAGGTGGCATGTGACCACGCTACGGGGGAAGCTCAATACAGGGCGGACCGTTCAGCGCGAATCCCGGGCCTGGAGCTCGGCTGGCGCTTACACGGAAGCTGCCGCGCCTTCACTGGATGACGGCGATCACGGGAAGTCGGCAGCGCCAGTCGACGCTGATATTGGGTGCCGGCGAGCCGTTGGGCATCCAAGTGAACAACGTGATCTGCACGTCGTTGAAGAAGCCGGGGTCGGACGGACCGATCAGCGTGAGCGTCGTGGTCGTGTAGCACGGCTTCCCCGAGCGGGGCGTGGCCACCAGGTCCACCGGCGCGGAGTAATTGTTGTTGGTGTCGCAGGTGAACTGGCTCAATAGGAATACCACCTTGCCGTCGTCGGCAGTCGACGAATTGCCGGCGACATCGAGTAGCCGCGTTGACGAGCAGGTTTTTCCCCACCTCCCCAAGATGAAAAACTGGGACGCAACTTCCCCGTCGTCGTAATCGTACGAGGCGACGGGGAAGCCGAGGTTGATCACTTTCTCCGAGCTGAGGTCGAGGTCCTTGACTGCGATCTCCTCAAGCTGCTTCTGGAGTTTCTTGAGCTGAGATGCGTTTAGCTGGTCGATCTTCATGTCCCTCTCCTCGCGAAGTACCGGGTAAATCCCTGTTTAACTGCCTTCATGCGAGCCGAACTAGTGTCTTGCGCCATAAATTAGATGATTAATTATAGACTTGGTGTGTGGCGAGTAGGGGCAGGCCGGTTGCGGAGTTGGTGTTGACCGACGAC
>JAFAID010000657.1 GCA_019236925.1 Mycobacterium sp.
CACCACCGCGGATTCTTGCGCGACGGGCTCTTGTCCATCCGTCGCATCAGCCAGCCGCCGACGCCCGCGAACGGGTTGCCACAGGCCTCGCACCGCGGGGCGGACGGCAGCTTCGAGAGGAGCCGAACCCCGCGCCGAACCTTGGCGTGGCCAAAAAGTTCGAAGAATCGCGCCCACTCCTCCGCGTTGGTTTGCGCACCCTGGGGGCGTGGGGGCGTGCGCTTATTCGAGATCCCTCATTCTCGCACCGCACCCCCACCGGCGACAGCTCTCATCAGATCTCTGTCGTGGTTCACCAGCACGCGCAGCTCGTCGTCTCCGTTCGTTACTGCGCGGACGGCCCTGGGAACCTGAGCTGTTTGGTCAATCACTGAATGGGATTATCGAGCAGTTCGGCCGTTCCGTGTTTGTGGGACTACAGATGGATTCGCGAAGGCGTTAGCTATGGCTGGCATGGCCGGGGCGTAACCTTCACAGATATGCGGTGACACACGCCGTTGAGGAGTGTTGACGATGGCGAATCACCACAACATGAGGGGCAGCCGCCTCGGTGCCGTGAGCTACGAGACCGACCGCAACCACAACCTGGCGCCGCGTCAAATCGCGCGTTACCGCACCGAGAACGGCGAGGAGTTCGAAGTTCCGTTCGCCGACGACGCCGAGATCCCCGGCACCTGGCTGTGCCGCAACGGCACGGCGGAGGGCAGGCTGATCGAGGGTGGTGACCTGGCCGAACCCAAGAAGGTCAAGGTGCCGCGCACACCCTGGGACATGCTGCGGGAACGCCGCTCGATCGAGCAACTCGAGGAACTGCTCAAGGAACGCCTCGAGATCATCCAGTCGAGGCGCCGCGGCAGCTAGTTCGAACCGCCACCGACAGTTGTGAGTGGAGTCAGATCGGCCTAGTCGGCGTCTGAATAGTTGATCGGGCCGCCCTGCTCTCCTCTCGGCGGCCTGATCTTTTTCTGCCAAGACATACCAGCTGTCTGGATGATTACTAGAGGGGGTTACTTTCCCTGTCCGGGAACAGTGACGCTTGTCATCCCTTGGTCTTCACCATCGTCTCACCGCAGCAGGTCGGCGGGTCCTGCTGGCCGGTGTTGTAGTCCAGCGGGGCGGCTTTGGTCACCGTCAGCTCACATCCGCAGTCGACCTGCGGGCACTGATAGACGTCACCTTCACGGAACGGCATGGTTACCACCTTCTTCGTCCTTCTTCGTCCATCTCTGGCCGATACGCCACATACGCTAGAACTGGCCCCAAGGTCCAGGTCAACACTGGGAACTAGGAGGTACGTGGCAATGGCGCTGCCCGGACTGACGATCGGAGCCGCGGCCAAAGCTGCCGGGCTCACCCGCAAAGCGGTGAAGGTCTACGAAGCCAAAGGGCTGCTGCCGCCCGTCGAACGGACGCCAGTCGGCTACCGGACCTACGACCAGCACAGTGTCGAGCTGCTGACCTTCATCCGTCGCGCCCGCACCCTCGGCCTGCGCCTGAAGGAGATACGCGAGATCCTGGCCATCCATGCCGGCGGCGTGCCGCCCTGCGCAGCGATCCGCGACATGCTCGACGAGCGGATCGCCAACGTCGACGCCACGGTCGCCGAACTGCTCACCTTGCGCCGCACCCTCGCCGACACCCGGCGCCGTGCAGACGACTGCTGCGCCGACGACCAGCCGGTCACCGTCTGCGCCGCCGTCGAAGACCTCTGACCAAGCCAGCCATTTACCGACACCGCGCCGCACAGACGAGGTGCCTGAGTAATCACTAAAGAGCAATACCGCAACCAGTCGCTGGTCGCAGACCGTGTTCCCCCGGACATTGACGGCTCCTCCCTGCGTACCGACAATCAGCAAGCTGGGCGGAGGGTCCGCCTGCGGTGACAAAAAGGAGCTCCTGATGGCAGGCGCCGATTTAAGCACACAGTTCGACAAGATTTCCGACAAAGCGAAAGCCTCCAGTGACAAGATCAAAGCTGCAGGTAAAAAGACCAGGGAACAGCTCGACGCCGACCTCGCCAGCGCGAGAGCCAAGGCGTCCGCGGCTGCCGACGCCGCCGAAGATAAAGCTTCGTCGCAATCGCAAGAAGTCCGCGGCAAGTGGCAGGCTCATGTCGCCGAGGTGAGGGCAAAAATCGAGAAGAAGAAAGCCAAACACGACGTGAAGGAGGCCGAGAAGTTCGCCAAGTTGGCTGTGGCTTACGCGCTCGACGCGATTGATTTCGCACAATTCGCCATCGACCAAGCCGAGTATGCGGCGCTTGATGCTCTGTACGCGCAAGCCGTGGCAGACTCGCAGGTCTCATGATGTAACTGGACGCTCGAAGATTCAGAGGCTGTCCTGCGGGTTCTTTCCGACCCGGCGCGCCCAGCGGTGGGCTGAGTGCAGTTGCTGATGTCACGTGGAACCGGCCCGGCCGCGAACAACCGGGCCGGCCCACCTGCCTGGGTAGTTATTACATGGAATTACCTTGAACGCTCAATCGGTAACGGTAAAGACAGTAAACACATAGGGTCATGCGATGAACACACTGAGGAACCTGGCGGCGGCGCTGATCCTGGCCGCTGGGTTGCTAGCGATACCCATAGCAGGACCCGCAGTAGCACACGCCTGCGTTGATGTTGGCGGCCGGCATGTGTCCGTGGGGGGATGCCCCGGCGACGACGCGGCTGCTGCGGCGGCGGCCACGGCGGCGGACGCCGGCGTGGACTACGGCGCGCCGCCTTGCATCGCGCCCGACGGAACGCGGTACTGGACGCCCGACGGCGAGCCCTGCTGAGGCGGTGACTGGCTGGCGAGTCCAGCCGTTGTGATTGGGCACCAACCCGGCATCGCACGGCAACGACAAAGCGCCTGACTACGTTGTGGCTGTCTGGTCAAAGGCAAGCCAAGACGCGAATGCTGCTGCACGGTTAGTGCCATTGGACCCTGAGCAGCAGCTAATGGTCCGTTCGTCGCTGCGCGACGGTCCTGGGGACCCGAGCTGCCTCATCAAGCTGGGTAAGACTTCCCGCCTCTCATGAAAAGGTGGTGCGGTGATCCTCGCGGTCGATCTCGGGAAGACGTCCTGCCGGGCCGCGGCCGCCGGCCGGAGGGCCGAGGGACCGGGCGCGCCGGGGCTCGCGGCGCCCGGCGGCGTGCGGGCCGCGGAGGCGGCGATCCTGGCCGTCGCGCGCGACCTCGGCCCGGTCGATGAGGTGATCGTGGGCGCCGCCGGGGCGCTCTCGGCGCCGGATGCGGCGCGCGCGCTGGGCAATGCGCTGCTGGCCTCGCTGCGGGCCCAGCGCGTCGCGGTGACCAGCGACGCCGTGATCGCGCACGCGGGCGCGCTGGACGGTCAGCCGGGCGTCGTGCTGATCGCGGGCACCGGCGTCGTG
>JAFAID010000066.1 GCA_019236925.1 Mycobacterium sp.
CCTTGGAGATCGCGTCGTAAAACTCTTGCGGGAACTCGTGCGCTTGGTCTTTTTCCATCCAGTAGTGGTCATCGAACTTCGACGCCAGCTCCGCGACCGACTTGCGGATCAGTTCCTGGTCGTCGGTCAGCTCGAAGTTCATCCCGCCGCCGGGCACTGGTCAATCTCCTTCGATCAGTTCAGGCACCAGCGTCAGTGTCGGCCCGCTGCGTCAGTCCTGGTTGCCGGTTAGGTTCTTCGCGCTGGCGGCAAACTCCGCGAACGACGAACCCGACCTGGTGTCTTTGTGGTGACTGAGCGCCCGGATCGAAACATCGTGGCCCTCCGCGGCCTTGCGCAACGCGCCGACCGTGGCCTGCTCGGGCGTGATGTGCGTGAACGGGTCGAACGAGTACCAGCGCATGGCGTTCTGATAGGACATTTTCTTGATCTCGTCGTCCGGCACATTGTTGACGGACAGGACGTCCCACAGCTCCTCGGGCGCACCCGGCCACATCGAGTCGCTGTGCGGGTAGTCGGCCTCCCAGCAGATGTTGTCGATGCCGATCATGTTGCGCAGCGCCACGCCCACCTTGTCGCTGATGAAGCAGGTGAGGAAGTGCTCGCGGAAAATCTCGCTGGGCAGCTTGCCGCCGAAGTTCTGGTGCGTCCAGGTCGAGTGCATCTCGTAGGTCCGGTCCGCCCGCTCGAGGAAGTAAGGGATCCACCCGGTACCGCCCTCCGACAGCGCGATCTTGAGATCCGGGTACTCCTTGATCGGCCGCGACCACAGCAGATCCGCGGCAGCCTGCACGATGTTCATCGGCTGCAGGGTGATCATCACGTCCATCGGTGCATCGGGTGCCGTGATCGCCAGCCGGCCCGAGGACCCGATGTGCACGTTCATCACGGTGTTGGTGTCACACAACGCCTTCCACAGCGGATTCCAGTATTCGTTGTGGAAGCTCGGGTAGCCCATCGCGGCCGGGTTTTCGGTGAAAGTCAGGGCGTGCACGCCCTTCTTGGCCACCCGTCGCACCTCTTTGGCACACTCCTCGGCATCCCAGATCACGGGTATCGCCATCGGGATGAACCGTGCCGGGTAGGCACCACACCATTCGTCGATGTGCCAGTCGTTGTAGGCCTGCACCAGCGCCACCGAGAACTCAGGGTCTTCGGTGGCGAACAGGCGTCCGGCAAAACCGGGGAACGACGGGAAACAGATCGAGGCCAGGATGCCCCCGGCGTTCATGTCCTTGATCCGCTCGTCGACGTTGTAGCAACCCGGCCGGATCTCATCCAGGCCCTGCGGCTCCAGCCCGTATTCCTCTTTCGGGCGTCCGGCCACCGCGTTGAGCGCGACGTTGGGGATTACGGTGTCGCGGAACTGCCACGTATCCGAGCCGTCCGCGTTGTGCACGAGCCGCGGCGCGTCATCGGCATACTTCTTCGCCAGGTGGTTTTTGAACATGTCGGGTGGCTCGACGGTGTGGTCGTCGACGCTGATCAAAATCATGTCGTCTTTGTTCACTGGCCGTTCCTCTCCGTCGGGGGTCGTTCGGCGGCCCGTTCTCTCAAGTATGAAAATTATCTTCTCAGATCGCGAGAATCAACATCTTCACGCTACCCCTGCCAAGGTCGGGGTCAACTCGGCACAGCGCCACGGTCCGCACCCGGGGATGACGTTTCCGCAGGTCGAGTGCAAAACATTGACCAATCCGAGAGTTCGTGGAAACCTATTGGTCAAATATGAGAATATGATTCTCGTTACTGAGGAGGCCGTATGCGTCTGTCCCCGTTGCCGGCGGACCAGTGGGACGACGCTGCCCGGCATGCGGTGGCCGGCATGCTGCCGGAAGAGCGGCGAAATCCTCGCGATGCCGGCAACGTCCTGGCCACCCTGGTACGCCATCCAAAGCTGACCCGTGCGTATCTCCGATTCAGCAGTTACCTGCTCTACGGGTCGACGCTGCCGCCGCGCATCCGCGAGCAAGTCATCCTGCGGGTCGCACATCGGCGCGGCTGCGCCTACGAGTGGTCACACCATGTCGACATCGGCAAGGACGCAGGGCTGACCGACTCCGACATCGACGCCGTGCAATCCGGCAACCCCAGCGACGAGTTCGATCGCGCGGTGCTGACCGCCGTCGATGAGCTCGATGAGAAGACCAACCTGTCCGATCACACTTGGGCGGCGCTCGGCGAGCGGCTCGACGAGCACCAGCGGATGGATTTGATCTTCACGACCGGCGGCTATATCGCACTTGCCATGGCTCTGAACACTTTTGGCGTCGAGGTCGAGCACGACCAGACAGCCCGGATAGAAAGGTAGAACGTTGCCACATTTCACCAAGCCGGACGCGGGCAGCTGGACACAAAACTACCCCGAACTGGGGACCGCACCAGTCGATTACACCGACTCGATCGATCCGGCATTCTTCGAGGCCGAGCGTGACGCGATCTTCAAGCGCACGTGGCTCAACGTCGGCCGGGTCGAGCGGCTACCACGCACCGGCAGCTATTTCACCAAGGAGCTGCCGTCGGCGGGCCCCGGTGTGTCGGTGATCATCGTCAAGACCAAGGACGGTTCCATCAAGGCATTTCACAATGTCTGCCGTCACCGCGGAAACAAGTTGGTGTGGAACGACTTTCCACACGAGGAGACTTCAGGCACCTGCCGGCAGTTCACCTGCAAGTACCACGCCTGGCGCTACAGCCTGGACGGCGATCTGACCTTCATCCAGCAGGAAGACGAGTTCTTCGACGTCGACAAGAGCCAGTACGGCCTGGTGGGAGTCCGCTGCGAGGTGTGGGAGGGCTTCATCTTCATCAACCTCGACCAGAACGCGAAGCCGCTCGCCGACTACCTCGGCCCCCTCGCCAAAGGCATCGAAGGTTACCCCTTCCACGAGATGACCGAGACCTACTCCTATCGGGCCGAGGTCGGCAGCAACTGGAAGCTGTTCATCGACGCGTTCGCCGAGTTCTATCACGCGCCGGTGTTACACCAGGGGCAGTACACCAAGGAAGAAGCCGCCAAGATCATGAAGTACGGCTTCGAGGCGCTGCATTACGAGTTGGCGAGCCCGCACGGGATGATTTCGACCTGGGGCGGACAGGCCCCACCGGCGGACATGAGCATGGTGAAGCCGATGGACCAGGTGCTGCGCAGCGGGCTGTTCGGGCCCTGGGACAAGCCGGAGGTCATCGAGAAGCTCGATCAGCTTCCGCCGGGCGTCAATCCGAAGAAGGTCCCGCAGTGGGGCATCGACTCGTGGCACTTCTTCCCGAACTTCATGCTGCTGATCTGGGAGCCGGGGTGGTTCCTCACCTACCATTACTGGCCGACCGCGGTCGACAAGCACATCTTCGAGTGCACGCTGTATTTCGTCCCGCCGCGAAACGCGCGCGAACGCCTTGCCCATGAGTTGGCCGCGGTGACGTTCAAGGAGTACGCGCTACAGGACTCCAACACCCTGGAAGCGACCCAGACCATGATCGGCACCAAGGTCGTCAAGGACTTCCTGCTGTGCGATCAGGAAATCCTGCTCCGGCACCTGCACAAAGTGACCGGTGACTACGTGAAGGAGTACAGCCACAATGGCCACACCAAGTAAGCTGCCCGCTGAATTCGCTGAGCTGGAGCCCTATTTGGATTGGGACCTGGCCACCGAACCCGAGCGCTACGCCAAGCGGTTGGCCTCGTCGATGGCCGAGATGCAGGCTTTCTACGACACCGCGTTCCCCCGCCTGGAGGACGTGATCGCCTACTGCGACAAGTACCCGTTGGATGATCTGCCCGCGGACGCGCAGACACTCATGCACCTGATGCAGTCGCTGATCATGGTGTCATTTCCGATCGAGGCGTGGAAGCAGCCGCGCGTGCCCGACAGCGGTGCGGCCTGGGTCGAATTGATCAGGGAGCCGGTGATTTAACGGTGCTTTCGCTCAAGGCGGCCGGGCTGCTGGACGTCGACGCAGGCGAAATCGTCGAGCCGGGCATTCTGCGGGTCGAGGGCGACCGGATCGTTGGCGTGGGCGGCACCCCCGAGGGCGAGATCGTCGATCTGGGCGAGCAAGTCCTACTGCCCGGGTTGATGGACATGGAGGTCAACCTGCTGATGGGCGGGCGCGGGGAGAAACCCGGGCTGTCCCAGGTTCAGGACGACCCACCGACCCGGATGTTGCGTGCGGTCGGCAATGCCCGCCGGACGCTGCGCGCAGGTTTCACCACGGTGCGCAACCTCGGACTGTTCGTCAAGACGGGCGGCTATCTGCTCGACGTCGCGCTCGGCAAAGCCATCGACGCCGGCTGGATCGACGGCCCGCGGGTGGTGCCCGCCGGGCATGCGATCACTCCGACCGGCGGGCATCTGGATCCGACCATGTTCGCCGCGTTCGCGCCGCATGTACTGGACTTGACGGTCGAAGAGGGCATCGCCAACGGAATCGACGAGATCCGCAAGGCGGTGCGCTATCAGATCAAGCACGGCGCCGAGCTGATCAAGGTGTGCTGCTCGGGCGGAGTGATGTCACTGACCGGTCCGCCTGGCGCGCAACACTATTCAGATGAAGAGCTGCGGGCGATCGTTGACGAGGCGCACCGGCGCGGGCTACGAGTCGCTGCGCACACGCACGGCGCCGACGCCGTCAAGCACGCCGTCGAGGCCGGGATCGACTGCATCGAGCACGGGTTCCTGATCGACGACGAGGCGATCGCGATGATGGTCGAACACGGCACCTTCCTGGTGTCGACGCGGCGTCTGGCGGAAGGGATGGACGTCTCGCACGCCCCGCCCGAGCTGCAGGCCAAGGCCGCCGAGATGTTCCCGAAATCGCGGACCTCGATCCTGGCCGCATACGAAGCCGGTGTGAAGATCGCGGTGGGCACCGACGCGCCCGCAATCCCACACGGCAAGAACGCCGACGAACTTGTCACCCTGGTCGATTGGGGCCTGCCGCCGCTGGCGGTATTGCGCGCGGCGATGACCACGGCCGCCGAGTTGATCAACGCCACCGACCGCGGCCGGTTGGCTGAGGGTCTGCTCGCGGACATCATCGCCGTACCCGGAGACCCGTTGTCCGACATCGGCGTTACCCAAAAAGTGGGCTTCGTGATGAAAGGCGGCAAGATTTATGCCAACACGAACTGACGACCTCGTCGAGATCCAGCAACTGTTGGCGCGCTACGCCGTAACCATCACGCAGGAAGACATCGACGGGCTGGTCAAGGTCTTCACACCCGACGGCACCTACAGCGCTTTCGGCGAAACCTATTCGCTGGATCGGTTTCCCGTGCTGGTGGACGCCGCCCCCAAGGGATTGTTCATGACGGCGACGCCGGTGATCGAACTGAACGGCGACACCGCCACCGGGACACAACCGCTGTGCTTCATCGACCACGCCACGCATGACATGCGCATCGGCTATTACAACGACACCTATGTGCGGACCGACGACGGCTGGCGACTGAAAACCCGTGCCATGACTTTCATTCGGCGAAGCGGCGCGCACGACTCCGGTCGCCCGCACGCAATAGGACGCCCACCTGCATGAAGGTCGCCCAGTTCCGGACGGACCTGCGGGTCTGGCTCGACGAGCACGACCTGACCCCCGGGCCGGACCACTCGCTGGAAGGCCACATCAAGCAGCTCGCCCGCGTCCATTCCGCGCTCTACGAAGCCGGCTGGATGCGATACGGCTGGCCTGAGAAAGTCGGCGGACTGGGTGGGCCCGCGATGCTGCGCGCGATCGTCGGCGAGGAGGTGGTCGGCCGCCGTCTTGCCGAGCCGGGCCCCTACTCGATGGTTGAGGTGCTCGCACCTACCATGATCGATTACGCGCCAGCAGAACTCGCAGCGGAGATGGTGCCCCGGCTGCTCAGTGGTCGCGAGCAGTGGTGTCAGGGCTTCTCCGAGCCGGGCTCCGGAAGCGACCTGGCATCGCTGACCACCCGTGCCGCCCCGCGCGGCGACGATTGGATCGTCAACGGACAGAAGGTCTGGACCAGCTACGCGCAGTACTCGACGCGGTGCATCCTGCTCACCCGCACCGCGCCCGGCTACGACGGAATAACGGCGTTCTTCGTCGACCTCGATACACCGGGCATCACCATTCGGCCGCTGCGCACGATGCATGGAGTCGACGAGTTCTGCGAGGTCTACTTCGACGATGTGGTGGTGCCTGCAGCACGGATGCTCGGCCGGCCGGGCGACGGCTGGCGGCTCGCGATGGACCTGCTGCCCTATGAGCGCTCCACCTGCTTCTGGCAGCGGATCGCCTACCTCTACGCGCGGTTCGACGAGCTCATCGCCGAAGCATGTGACCCGGACGAATACGAGCTTGGCGCAGCCTATCTCGCGCTGCACACGCTACGTTGCCGGTCCCGCGGCACCCAGCACCGGTTGGCCGACGGAGAGCCACTGGGGCCGCAGACCTCTATCGACAAGGTCTTACTCGCCACCGCCGAGCAACGGCTCTATGACACTGTGCGCGACCTGCTGCCCGGCACGCTCGAGCTGGACGACTCGCCATGGCGGTCGGAGTACCTGTATTCGCGCGCGGCGACCATCTACGGCGGCACCGCCGAGATCCAGCGCAACATCATCGCGCGCCGGCTGTTGGATTTGGGCAAGGAGTGAGTGTGGACACCGAATCCTCGCATCTGCTGGAAGACGCTTTACGCAAAACCATGAGCGCGGCGTCGGGCCAAGAACTCGATGAGGCGTTGACGGATTTGGGCTGGCTCGAGATGCTCGACGAAATGCCGGAAACCGCAATACCGTTGGTGTTTCGGTTACTCGGTGAGACTGGCGCCCATGCGTCCGTGCTCAACGACGTCGTGTTGCGCGCCGCCGGGCAGGACGGCGGGGGCACCGTCGCGCTGCCGTTCGCGGGCGGCTCCTGGGTCGTCTGGGAACGCGCCGACCGCGTCGGCTCAACGCTGGGCGATGACCTACCGATACACCGGGTGCGCCAGGGCGATCCGGTGCCGCTCGCCGGGGGTCGCTACGCGCTCGGCTGGTGGCTGGTGGGCGCCAGCCGAGCCATGCTTTCCTTGGCGCGCCGGCACGCTCTGGACCGTGTCCAATTCGGTAGGCCCGTCGCCTCGTTCCAGGCGATTCGGCATCGGCTGGCCGAGACGTTGGTCGCCGTCGAAGGCGCGGAGGCGACCCTGGTTGCCGCCGCGGTTGAGCCCGACGACCTGGGCTTTCTGCTCGCCAAGGCGGCGGCTGGCCAGGCGGCGTTGATCGCCGCGAGGCACTGCCAGCAGGTGCTCGGCGGTATCGGGTTCACCGCGGAGCACGAGCTGCATCGGCATGTGAAGCGTTCGTTGGTTCTGGATGGAATCCTGGGCAGCGCGCGCGAACTCACCCGGGAGGCGGGAGCGACGCTGCGCGCCAAGCGGTTTGCGCCGCGACTGGCGCAACTCTGAGCGGCTTGAGTTAACCGTCACATCAGCCACACCCGTCCCCGCGGAGAAGCGGGCCGCGATTTGCCCACCTTCGAGCGACTTCCTGACTACAAGGTGAGATTTCGCTGCGGGCAAATTGACCATCCCTCTGCACAGCGACGCGTGTGGCACCTGTGATCACCGCGCACCGGCGTCTCACACCAATCGGTTCGGCTATTTGCATTCTGCTTCCTTGGAGAGCAGCAAGAGAATAGTATTCTCGTGGCGAGAAAGTTACAATCTCAAACACGTCGTCCCGTGAGGGGGTCTAGCCCGGCAATGACACGGCGTTCTCCGGTACA
>JAFAID010000229.1 GCA_019236925.1 Mycobacterium sp.
GGCGTCGCCGCCGAGCTGGAGCGCTCAGCCGGCCGAGCCCGGGCACGTGGCGGTCTGGCCGCGGCGGCCGCGTTTCTCGAGCGGGCGACCATGCTGACGCGCGAACCCGCGCGACGCGTGGAGCGGGCGCTCGCCGCTGCGTCAGCCGAGGTCGATGCGGGTGCGTTCGACGTCGCGCAGGACCTGCTGGCGGTGGCCGAGGACGGGCCGTCAACCGATTTTCAGCATGCCCGCGCTGACTTGACCCGCGCCCAACTTGCATTCGTCACCGGCCGAGGCAGCGACGCCCCGCCGCTGCTGCTGAAGGCGGCTGAGCGGTTCGAGTCAATCGATGCCGCTATGTCTCGCACGACTTATCTGCACGCCCTACAGGCGGCGGTATTCGCGGGCCGATTAGCAGTAGGCGCCGGGGTCGTGGAGGTCGCACGCGCGGCGAAGACGTCGCCGCGACCGTCGACTCCCGCCCTCTCGGACCTTCTTCTCGACGGGTTCGTCGCGAACTTCACCGATGGTTATGCGGCGGGCCTGCCGGCCTTGGGCCGCGCTGTCAGCGCCGCCCGCCACGACCCGTTAGATGAAGAGCAACAATTTCTGTGGCTGGCCGGTATCGCCGCCTTACACATGTGGGATGACGAAAGCTGGGATGCAGTTTCGAGGCGCCACGTCGAGCTTGGCCGTTCGGCAGGCGCGCTGGCTGAGCTGCCGCTAGCACTCAGTTCTCGTGCCGTGATGCTCACCTTGGCCGGTGAACTCGCCGCCGCGGGAGCCCTCCATCAGGAATTGAAGACGGTGACGGAAGCGACCGGCGACAGCCTCGCAACCGACCCCGCGATGAGCCTGGCCGCGTTCTGCGGCAACCAGGTCGAGGCGTCGGCGTTGATCGAGGCCACCGCACGAGACGTCGTACGACGGGGTGAAGGTATGTGGCTAAGCGTCGCCGAGTGGGTGGAGGCGGTACTCAACAACGGCATTGGTAACTATCAGGCGGCGGTGGCCCCGGCCCTGCGCGCCGCCGAGCAACCTGATCTTGCTCTGTCGGCCTGGTCCACAATCGAACTCATCGAAGCCGCCGCGCGCAGTGGTGCGTCCGACACAGCAGCCGGCGCCGTGGCACGGCTCTGTGAGATGACCAGTGCCAGTGGCACTGATTGGGCGCTGGGCGTCGAGGCGCGATCTCGCGCGCTGATCAGTGACGGAGCCGACGCTGAGCGGTTGTACCGCGAGGCGATCGAGCGGCTTGCCCGTACCCGCATGCGCGTGGAACTGGCCCGGACGCATCTGCTCTATGGAGAATGGCTGCGCCGAGAGCGCCGAGAACGCCGCCGCACCGACGCAAGGGCGCAACTGCGTACGGCCCACGACATGTTTGACGCGATGGGCATGGAGGCGTTCGCCGAGCGGGCCCGCCGCGAGCTGCGGGCCACCGGGGAGACCGCCCGCAAGCGCAACGCTGCGCCGAGCGGCCCACAACTTACGCCGCAGGAAGAACAGGTCGCGCGGTTAGCCGCAGAAGGTCTGACCAACCCGGAGATCGGCGCGCGGCTCTTCATCAGCGCCAAGACAGTCCAGTACCACCTGAGCAAAGTTTTCACCAAGCTCGGCGTCAGCTCACGCAGCCAGCTCCACACAGCATCTCTCTAGTCCCTGTGCCATGCGCGAGTGATTAGGTCGCATCCAGCGCTCTGGTGAACGGCCTCACGCCGCAGGTAGTCGCGACAGTGATTCAGCAGATATTCGGCGCTCGTGAAGATCGCGGAAATTTGCGCGCGTGCGGCGACTCGCCGCTCAACGATGGCCGAGGGTCCCTCGATTCTCACCGGTGTGCCACCTCGCAGACCTCATCACCGGATATTCAGCTGCCGCGCGCGATCGATGTTGTTCCTACCGATCATGCTGTCGCTAACGCGCCGCGCCATGTGGGTTCAAGAATCCAGCTTCCACTTCCTCGACGCCAGTGCCCACGACAATGTCTCCGAGACGGATTTGTATCCAACGAAACTTTTTTCGGTCGACATAGCAAACAGAGCCGTGACCTCGCTAGCCGCGGATGGGAATCTCAAATCTGACCCCACGGTCAGCCCTGGCCCGTCCACTGGTCAATGGGGGCGCCGCCATTGACCAGCCAGTCTGGCGGACGGCGACCACTGCCTAGTCAGCATGCTGGGTACCTCGACTAGGCATCGGCCGATGCGAACGCGGAACACCCTGCCGCATCCTTTGCTCATTAACGCAATCCTTGCTCGAGACGGGGCGACGAGCCATCTACTACGCCGACGTCGAGCGGTTTTGAAAAGGAGAAGACGATGAATACCCCTGTCGGAACTGTGGTATCGCGGCTTCGTCGGGGCCGCCGACGCCTGCGGATCCCCCTTTTCCCGGTCGCTATTCAACGCGGTTTGGCGCTCGATCACACGCGTGAACCGACACGTTTCGCGGGAGACCAAGCGCGGAGACGCGACGGGCGTTCAGCGCGCCCGCAGGTGTCTCACTTTGAGACGCTCATTCACCTCATGTTGAGACGCTCACTTCTGCGCGCTGCGGTGTGATGGGTTCAGGTCAGCTAATACACCGGACGTGACCGGAACAGTAACGATGAGGCCCGCGACGGCCCATAGCGTCGAACGCAACGACAGAGGAATTGAGAAAACGATGATGAGCACAGTGTTGGGAATGTTGATGATGATGCCGACGGTGGTGTTCGGCGTCGGCGGGTACGTGTTGGTGAGCCGACGACCATGAGTACGCGAAGACGACGACGGGCCGGCGCCCTCGCGGCGTCTCACTTTGAGACGCTCATTCACCTCATGTTGAGACGCTAACTCTTCGCCCGCGGCGGTTTCATGAGTCGCATAAGCCAATACATCGATGCAAAAAGAGGAGAATGCGGTGAGCGGGCACAGCGTGAGCGCGACTCACGAGAAAATCATTGGGCCGATGGGGTCCGCCAGCACAAACGGGCACCGTCAGCGTGCGCCTGAGGTAATCGCGGAGAACGCATCTGATTCAATAGGGTCACTGCGATTGCTGGGCAGAACGAGCCCGCCCGACCCTGCAGGGAACAACTGGGATGCCGAGACGCCAGCGCCCAACCAGGACGCGGCAACACCGAGAGTTCCCGCTCGCCTGCTGGGTTCAACGGATTCGCGGAGTTCGGACGTGACCGGCTCAGCTGGACGTAGTGACAGCGGCGTCGGAGAAGCCGCTGCGCGAGCAGTTCTGCTCGCCACCAAGCTGCACGTCCCGGCCATCGAGGCCCAACTCGTTCACCGGGACGCCCTGCTGGACATATTGTCGGCGGGACGCCTCTGCAAGCTGACCCTATTGAGTGCGCCGGCGGGCTGGGGCAAGACGACATTGCTGGCGCAGTGGGCCCTGAATGCGGGCGAGGACCATCGATTCGGCTGGCTGTCGCTTGACGCCTCCGACAACGACCCGGTGTGGTTTTGGATGTACGTGGTCGCCGCGCTGCAGAAGATCAGTGCCGGGGCGGGGATTCGGGCGGTCGAACTCCTAGCGATGGGTGCCGACCCAATGCAGGTCGTTCTGCCTACCCTGTTGAATGATCTGGACACGATCACCAGCCCGATGGCGCTCGTTCTTGATGATTACCACCAGGTGGTAAGTCGAGCGGTTCATGAGCAGCTTGCATTCTTCATCACCCGGTTGCCGGCGAATCTTCACTTGGTGGTGGCCACCCGATCGGATCCTTTGTTGCCGTTAGCGCGGCTGAGGGCCAGCGGCGACCTTGCCGAGGTGCGAACCGACGATTTACGTTTCGGGGTTATTGAGGCGGAGCATCTGCTGAACGATGTTCTCGGGCTGGACTTGGCCCAAGCAGATATTCAACTGTTGCACCGACGGACCGAAGGGTGGGCTGCCGGCCTCTACCTTGCCGCCCTCTCGCTTGCCGGGCGTACCGATACCGCCGAGTTCATCAGGACGTTCGCAGGCGATAACCGTCACATCGTCGACTATCTGATGGCCGAGGTGCTCGATAGGCAGCCGCCACAGATGCGCAGTTTCCTCCTACGTACCTCGGTCTTGGGACGACTCAGCGGTCCGCTGTGCGACACGGTGCTGCAAACGTCTGGCTCGGCCGCGGTCTTGGCGAAGATCGAACGCGAAAACCTGTTCGTGGTGCCACTGGACATGTCGCGTCACTGGTATCGGTATCACCAGCTGTTCGGAGAGTTGCTGCGCACCGAGCTGCGTCGCAGCGAGCCCGATCTCGTCGCCGATCTGCACCGACGAGCCGCGAGCTGGTTCGAGACCGAGGGCCTCATCGATGAGGCGGTGCGCCACCTGGTCGCTGCCGGTGACGTCGCGCGCAGTGCTGATCTGATCGCCGTGGACTGGGTCGACGAGTTCAACGGCGGTGGCCTGTCGACCGTCGTCGGCTTGCTTGATCTGCTTCCCGAGGAGACCGTTCTACAGGATCCGCGGCTGTGCGTGGCCCGCGCCTGGATCGCGCTGAGCGTTGGTCAACTCGATGACGCCGCCGAGTGGATCGAGGCAGTCGAGAACCGATCCGCGGCCGACACCGCAGATGGCGGCGCCATCTGCGCTCAAGTCGTCGTGTTGCGCGCGGTTCACTTGTTCAAGACGGCTGAAGTCGCCGCGGCCCTTGAGACGGCTCGCCGGGCGATCACCCTCGATCTCGGCGAAGCGCCGCTGGGCCAATCAACCGCCTACTGCATCTATGGATCCGCGCTGTACTTTTCGGGCAGCAGCCACGAGGCGCAAGCCGCCTTCCGGCGCGCTGTGCAGCTGGCCGAGAAGGTGGGCGATCGTCGTGCCCGCATCTACGCATTAGGGCATCTGGCGCTGATTTCGGCCGAACAAGGTCAGCTCGCAGACGCCGAACGGCAGATCCGCCGGGCTTCCGGCAGCTCGCGGGAGTTAGCGGATGCGGAACACCTCGTGGATGTGATGGTGTCGCTTGCCACGGCCGAACTGCTCGCCATGCGCGGTGACGCGGCCTCAGCGGTTGCCGCCGCCGACATGGCCGTCATGTCGGCCCGTCAAGGTGGGGCAATCCTCGAGGTGGCCAAGACGCTGTCGGTCAGAGCGGACATCTTCGAGCTACTCGGCGACCACCAGTCCGGGCAGGCCATCCTCGAAGAGGTCGGCAGCCTGGTGCGCGGTTTCGCGGACCCCGGCATCGCCTCGACGCTGCTCGCTTCCGCGAAGCCAAGCGCGGACGTCGCGGTGACTTCGCGCAACGACGGGTGCGCGTTCGGCGAGGAATTGACCCCCAAGGAGCTTGAGATTCTTCGCCTGCTCTCCACCCGGTTATCGCGACGTGAGATCGGTGAGCGGCTATACGTCTCGCTCAATACCGTGAAGACCCACCAGCGCGCCGTGTACCGCAAGCTCCAGGTTGAGCACCGCGGCGCGGCGGTTAGCCGGGCGCGAGAACTCGGCCTGTTGTAGTTCGCCTGCCTGGCCGTTGCAGAAGCGACCGGTTCCCGCCGCGCAGAAGTCACCTTTTCCTGTGTGCCGGTGGTGACGTCGTCAATGCCTTACGTCTGTGGTGAGGCCAGGTGTACCGGCGTCCGTAAACGCGGGGTCGCTTCGAGCGCGCCGTGGTCGAGATGCGCGCCGCAGATGCGTTTCTTTGTCGGCGCCTCACCCGGGTGAATTGCGCGCCCGGATGAGGACAACTCACCCGATGCGCAGAGATAGTGGTCGCTGACCTTACTCGCGACCGCAAATCGCGTGGATCACCGTCTCGACCAATTGCGTCGCCAACGAAGGCAGTGAGAGTTCGGCGACGACCATGCGGTGAAGGGACACACGCAGAACGGAGAACAGCATGTCGCAGAATGAGGCCACCGCCATCATGACTGATGGGCCAGGAAGGTCTCGAACGACCGCCATCG
>JAFAID010000100.1 GCA_019236925.1 Mycobacterium sp.
AAGATTGACGCGACCAACGACTACGCGGCCCTGCTGCATCTGCTGACTACCGACATCCCGGCTGAACATCGCGGACCCGGAACCTACATGTTCGATGCCTTGCAGTATCGCGACCAGTGGCAGAGTCGGCTGCTACGCACCTCCGCCTGGTCACCGCTGTACTGACGACAGGATTTCAGTCGCGCCGCGGACCATGTCACGCACGATGTCAGCGGCCGGGCGAACGTCGTGGATGAGTCCCACCGCCTCGCCGACGAGAATGGCGGCGGCGTCGAAATCTTCTGCAGCGACGGCCTTCTCGAAGGTCTCGATCGCTTCGGGCAGCGACGACGACAGTTGCGCCTCGTTGCCATGCCAGGTGTCGAGGAAGGAATTGCCCAGCGCCCGCTCGTTGTATTCCACGGGCCAATCCAGCTGTCGCACAGCGTCATAGACCTGAGTGCGAAAAGTGTCATCCCCGCTGGCCGGGATCGCCCGCTGGTGGGCGCGCGGCGAAACCAACGCCTCCTGGGCAGCCCAAAACCTGGTGCCCACCAGCACGCCGTCCGCACCCAGCGCCAGCGCCGCCGCAAGCCCACGTCCGTCGGCGACACCGCCGGCAGCCAGCACCAGCGTTTCCGGCGAACGTTCAGCGACGAGGTCGGCGACTTCGGGCACCAAGGTGAAAGTCGA
Organism: Mycobacterium sp.; assembly: GCA_019236925.1. Classification (GTDB taxonomy): domain Bacteria; phylum Actinomycetota; class Actinomycetes; order Mycobacteriales; family Mycobacteriaceae; genus Mycobacterium. Next base: position 673 of record JAFAID010000100.1, read on the forward strand.
GCGGACACCCATTCCGTGGCCACCGGCCTCGCCGCCCTGGGCGACCAGAATGGCGGCACCGGCGTCCAGCGCCTGACGCGCGTGGTCGACGGTCTGTGCCTGTGCGATCAGCGGGACGCCGGCCGCATGGATGCGGTCGGCGAACGGCCGCAGCTCACCGAACGACAGCATGATCGTCGCCGGTTGCCGAGCCAGGACCATGTCGAGCAGGTCAGGGTTACGGGCCAGGCTCCAGGTGATGAAGCCGTATCCGACTCGCGCGCCGTCGGCTTGGCCGATTTGCGAGTGAAGCCAATCGGCGTCGCCGTAGCCTCCGCCGATGAGGCCCAGGCCGCCCGCCCCTGTCACTGCGGACGCCAGCCGGCCTCCGGAGATCATGGCCATCGGCGCGAGCAGGACCGGGTGTTCGATCCCGAAGAACTCGGTAAGACGAGTAGTCAGTGACATGGCGACGCTCACGTGAGCTCTCCGGTGAGGAACTGCGCCCGTCCGTGGCCGAACGACCAGTCCTCGTCGTCGTTTTCGGTGATCGAGACGATCAGATCCGCCGGGTCGAGCCCGCAGCGCTCGGCGAGAGTGGCGGCCAGCAGCTTGTAGAACCGTTCTTTGAATTCGCGCGGACGTCGCCGGCTTACCACGTGCAAAACCGCCTGCTGAGACGAGCGGGTGATGCCGAGACCGGTGTGCAGGGTGACGATCTCGTGGGCCGGATGGGTGTGCACCACCTGGTAGCGGTCACGCTGCGGCACCTGGAAAGCTTCGACCACGGCCTGGTGGATTGCGTCCAGCAATTCCTGAATCTCGGTCGGCATGCGGCCCTCGATGATGTCGACATACAACAGCGGCATTGATTTCTCCCGATGTTTCGGGGCGCGGGGCGCGCCCCTCATGCCGTCGAGGTTAGGCGCCCGAACACGCGCCGTGAAATGCCTGCTGTAGAGCATCTATGCTTTTCAGGCATGAGCGCGCTGGATAGCAGCCGAGTGGAGTTGCGCCACCTGCGCGCGTTCGAAACGGTGGCTCGCCTCAGGTCGTTCACCCACGCCGCCAGCGAACTCGTGATCACGCAGCCGGCGTTGACCCGCACGATCCAGCAGTTGGAAGACACGCTGGGAGTGACACTGCTCGACCGCAGTTCGCGGCACGTTGAGGTGACCGCCGCCGGGCGGACCTTCGTCGACTACGTGGAACGGATCCTCGCTGAACTGGAACGCGGTATCGGCGCTGTCCGGCAGCAGGCCAGCATCCGCCTGGGGTTCAGCTGGTTGCTGCCCGACCCATGGGCCCAGCAGACCGTCGTTCGCTTCGAGCAGGCCACCGGAATCACGGTCAATCTGGTACGTACCGACGATGCGCTGGACGCTGTGCGACAGGGGAAGGTCGACGTCGCCGTAGTGCGTGGACACGGCACCTCGGCCGCCGTGCGCGTGGTGCACCTGTTCAACGAGTCGCGGGTGGCGGTGTGTTCGGTTCATTCCCGCCTGGCCCACACACCGGAATTGGACTGGACCGATGTCCCGCAGTGGCCACTGGTCGTCAACGTTGCCAGCGGCACCACCGGACCGTGGTCGTGGCCGGCCGGAGCCGGCCCGAAAACCATTGTGGAGACAAGCAATTTCGACGAGTGGATCGAATCGGTCGCCGCCGACCGCGGCATCGGTGTGATCCCTGATGTCGCCGTCAGACGCAACATTCACCCTGGCGTGCGATTCATTGCGCTGCGCGGCGCCCCGCCGAGCCCAGTGGTGCTGACGTTTCTGCCACGCGCGCATAACGCCGCGCTGCGCCGGTTCGTCGACACGGCGGTGGAGGCCGCACGAAACGTGCACGTGCCGATTGCGAAATAAGGCGCTTTAAAGCGATTCTCAGGAGCCACGCCGGGTCGACGACTCGCCATTCGGGCGATCACACTGATACCCTCCCAACGCCGTCGTTTTGTCGGGTCGCGTGGAGTTAAACCGCCCGAACAGCCGGCGCAGCAGCACAGATAAAGCGGCAATGGCGATGAAGACCAGTGGCCTGACGGAAAGAGTGTTGTGCGCAGCGGAGAGATAAAGGCCCTGACGGGACTTCGCATCATCGCCGCCGTGTGGGTAGTGCTGTTTCACTTCCGGCCGATGTTGAGCGACGCGTCGCCCGGCTTCCGCGACGCCCTCGCGCCGGTGCTCAACTGCGGCGCGCAGGGCGTCGACCTCTTTTTCATGCTCAGTGGATTCGTGCTGACCTGGAACTACCTCGACCGCATGGGCCGGTCGTGGTCGGCGCGCGCCACTCTGCACTTCCTGTGGCTGCGGCTGGCCAGAGTGTGGCCGGTCTACCTGTTCACGTTGCACCTTGCCGCGCTGTGGGTGATCTTCACCCTGCACGTCGGTCGCGTGCCGTCGCCCGACGCCGGTCAGCTCACCGCGATCAGCTACGTGCGTCAGATCCTGCTGGTGCAGTTGTGGTTTGTGCCGTTCTTCGATAACTCCAGCTGGGACGGGCCGGCCTGGTCGATCAGCGCCGAATGGCTGGCCTACCTGCTGTTCGGAGTAATTGTGCTGGTGATTTTGCGGATGCAGCAGGCGACGAGGGCGCGCAGCCTGATGCTGCTGGCGTTCGCGGCGTCGCTGCCGCCGGTGGTGATGTTGCTGGCCAGCGGCCACTTCTACACACCGTGGAGCTGGCTGCCGCGAATCGTGACGCAATTCACCGCCGGCGCCCTCGCCTGTGCCGCCGTGCGCAGGTTGCGGCTGACCGATCGTGGTCGCCGCATCGCGGGCTACACCTCCCTGCTTCTTTTGGTCGCCATGATCGGCGTCCTCTACTGGTTCAAGGCGCACCCGATATCCGGGGTCGTGGAGAATGACAGCGGCGGAGTGGTGGACATGCTGTTCGTTCCGTTGATGGTGACCCTGGCGATCGGCCTGGGCAGCCTGCCGAGGCTGCTGTCGACGCGGTTGATGGTTTACGGCGGCCAGATCTCGTTCTGCCTGTACATGGTTCACGAGCTGGTGCATACGGCCTGGACGTGGGCGGTCGTGCAATTCGAGCTCACACCGTGGCACTCCGATTCCCCATGGAAATGGAACGTCTTCGGCCTGTTGGCGATCGCCGTGGTTATTTCGGTCCTGATGTATCACTTCGTCGAAGAGCCCGCCCGCCGCTGGATGCGACGGATGGTCGACATCGGCCGCCCGAACGCCGACGCCGACGACGACGCCGGCACCGACGCAGCGGCGCACGGCAAGCTCCAATCGATCGACGGGGCCCTGGAGGCCCGACCGAAGTCGATTTCGGCGCGCGCAGGGTAGCGACCCACTCCGGGCGCGAACGCTGCTGCGCCCCAGACTGATCAAGTACGATCCCTGTGGCACGGGACCATGAGCGTCCCGTGCCCGTCGACGAAGTGGGGGCTTCAGCTGCGCTGACCGGCTTCTGCTCGGCGTCCAACCGGACACCCGCGCGTCGGCGGCGCAACCTTTCGTTTTGCTCATACGATGCCGCCCACACGGGTGCGGCACGCGGTCGAAGGGTGGACAGTGCAGTTAGCAGTGGGTCGTCTAGCCACGGTGGTGGTCTCCCTGGCCTTTGCCGTCGGAATGGTCAGCCACCGCCCGGCCCCGGCACGGCCGTACCAGACAGCGGCCCTGGGCACCGCGATCGATCACGTCGCGGTGATCGGGGACTCCTACACCGCCGGCACGGATGAGGGCGGGCAAGGCTCGAGTGCCTGGACCACACGCACGTGGCTGGCGCTCGCTCACCAGGGCGTTCAGATCTCGCCCGATGTTGCCTCCGAGGGCAGGGCCGGCTATGTCGTGCGCGGTGATCATGGCAGCGTCTTTGAAGATCTGACCGGCAGAGCAGTCCAACCTGACGATGCGCTGGTGGTGTTCTTCGGTTCCCGCAATGACCAGGGCGTGGATCCGATGCAGATGGCCGCCATGGCGCACGACACCTTCGATCTGGCGCGCCGCATGGCGCCGTCGTCGAAGTTGCTGGTGATCGGCCCGCCATGGCCGACTGCCAATCCGCCGTTCGACGTGTTGTACGTCCGCGACACCCTCAACAGCCAGGCCGAGTGGGCGGGGGCAACATTCGTCGACCCGATCGGCGAGGGCTGGTTCGTGGGTAGACCCGACCTCATCGGCCCCGACGGGGTGCATCCCAATGACGCAGGACATGCGTATATCGCGGAGAAAATCGCTCCACTGATACGTGCCGAATTGTCCAGGCGGACCTGACCAGCGTTCGCATTCAACGCGTTTCGCTCAACCCCGTCTGGGGTATCAAAACTGCACGTGACGAGATTGGAGATGCGCATGAAGTCTCGTGCTCGGACAGCAATGGCATTGTTCGGCGGTGCGGCCATACTCGTCTGCCCGGTTGGCTGCGTCGTCGGCGGCAAAGGCGAACCGGCACCAAAAACCACGACGACCACGACTACTACAACAACGACGACCACCCCTTCGTCGAGCGTCGCGCCCGCACCCGCGCCATCGACTGCCCCCGGCGATGGTGGGCCTGGCG